>NZ_JBQCWY010000592.1:0-1893 GCF_051956955.1 Neisseria sp. P0021.S005
GTATTGAAAGGTGTGTCTTACAACGATGCCTATGATTATGCGATGGAGTTGGCAGAAAAGGAAAAACTGACCTATATCGCGCCATTTGATGATCCTGATGTGATTGCAGGTCAGGGCACTGTCGGCATGGAAATCCTCCGTCAACACCGCAATATCAATGCTATTTTTGTGCCGATTGGCGGCGGCGGTTTGGCAGCAGGCGTAGCGGCGTTTATCAAACAGGTTTGTCCTGAAATTAAAGTCATTGGCGTGCAAACCAATGATTCTTGCTGTATGAAACAATCGGTCGAAGCAGGGGAAATCGTACATTTGAAAGATGTCGGCCTGTTTTCAGACGGCACGGCGGTTAAAGTGGTGGGCGAGGAAACCTTCCGCCTGTGTAAAGAACTGTTGGACGAAATTATTACGGTCAATACGGATATGTTGTGCGGCGCAATTAAAGATATTTTTGACGATACGCGCAGCATTACCGAACCTGCAGGCGCATTGGCGCTTGCCGGCCTGAAGGCTTACGTTGCGAAAAACAATATTCAAGGTCAAAACCTGGTTGCCGTCACCAGTGGCGCTAACATGAACTTCCACCGCCTGCGCCATGTTTCTGAACGCAGTGAGCTGGGCGAGGGCAACGAAGGTATTTTTGCCGTTACCATTCCTGAAGAAAAAGGCAGCTTCCTCAAGTTTATCAACGTCTTGGGTAGTCGGAATATTACTGAGTTCAACTATCGCTACGGCAGCGATAAAAATGCTCATATTTTTGTCGGCTTGCAAACTGCCGGTGCGCAAGACTTGGCCGTCATCAGCAAACAACTGGCTGACGCAGGCTTACCGAATGTCGATTTGACCAATGATGAAATCGCCAAAATCCATATCCGTTACATGGTCGGCGGACGTACGGAAAAAGTATCCAGCGAACGCTTGGTCAGCTTTGAATTTCCGGAGCGCCCCGGCGCATTGTCCCGTTTCTTGAACCATATGCGTGCTGAATGGAATATTACTTTGTTCCATTATCGCAATCATGGTGCGGACTACGGCCGTATTTTGGTCGGTATCGATGTACCTGAAAGCGACAATGAAGCCTTTACCGACTTCTTGGAGAGCTTGGGTTATGTTTATAAAGAAGAAACCGATAATCCGGCTTATAAACTTTTCTTAGCTTAATCAGTAAGATAAAAGGCCGTCTGAAATTTTTCAGACGGCCTTGTGTTTTATGTTCGGCTATTTCTTACGGAACACCAAGTCCCAAACGCCATGACCCAATCGTTTGCCTCGGGCTTCAAATTTGGTTTCAGGGCGATAATCGGGCGTAGGGGCGTAATCGGCAGCCGTGTTTTGCAAAGAGTCGCAACTGCTCAAAACTTCCAGCATTTGTACGGCGTATTCTTCCCAGTCGGTCGCCATATGGACATAGCCGCCGCTTTTGAGTTTGGGCAGCAGCTTTTCAACAAAAGGCACTTGTACCAAGCGGCGTTTATTGTGGCGTTTTTTGTGCCAAGGGTCGGGGAAGAAAATATGAATGCCGTCTAAAGAACCGTCTTCCAGCATCTTTTCCACTACTTCCACTGCATCATGACGTATCACGCGGATATTGGAAATGTGTTCTTCCTCAATCAGCTTCAAGATATTGCCGACACCCGGGCCGTGAACATCAATCGCTAAAAAGTCGGTATCGGGCAGACGTTTGGCGATTTCCACTGTCGCGACGCCCATACCGAAACCGATTTCCAAAACTTTAGGATTGTCCCGTCCAAATGCATGGTTCAAATCCAAAGGAGCTTCTTGGAAGTCCACACCAAATTGCGGCCACATCGTATCGATGGCGCGCTGTTGGGCCGCGGTCATATGGCCTTGACGCAAGACGAAACTGCGGATGCTGCGTTTGTGTTCTTCAGGAAC
>NZ_JBQCWY010000593.1:0-1888 GCF_051956955.1 Neisseria sp. P0021.S005
GTTCGTCGCGGTCATCCAACAAAACATCCGCACCAGCAGCCAAAAGCTCGGCGTAGATTTTGTCGGCGGCTTCGCGCACGGCGTCTGATTTTTTGTAGTTCATCGGCACGATAACGACTTCAAACGGTGCCATTGCTTTGGTCCAAACAATGCCTTTTTCGTCGTTGTTTTGCTCGATGGCGGCGGCAACAACGCGGGTAATACCGATGCCGTAGCAGCCCATTTCCATAGTTTGGGATTTACCGTTGTTATCCAAGAAGCTGACATTCATGGCTTGGGTATATTTGTCGCGCAATTGGAAAACGTGACCGACTTCAATACCGCGTGCCAGTTTCAGACGGCCTTGTTCGTCGGGGCTGATGTCGCCTTCGATGACATTGCGCAAATCGACAAATTCAGGCTCGGTAGCATCTCGGCCGAAGTTGAAGCCGATATAGTGGTAGTCGTCTTCATTGGCGCCGATAACCCAGTCTGCGCCTTTTTCAGTAGCGAAATCGGCATAGACTTTACCTTTGAAGTTGACAGGGCCGAGAGAGCCGCCGTTTGCGCCGAATTGTTCAATAATCACGGCAGGGCTCGCCATGGTCAGTGGCGATTTTACGCCGGCCAGTTTTTCTGCCTTGATGTCGTTAAATTCATGGTCGCCACGCAACAGCAGCAGGACGAGTTCGCCTTCGTTTTCGCCTTCGACCACGATGGATTTGAGGGTTTGTTCAACCGGAATATTCAGGAATTCAACCAAAGACTCAATGGTTTTGACGTTTGGTGTATGTACTTTGGTCAACTCGGCCTGAGCAGCAGCGCGTTCGCCTTTAAGCGGCAAAGTCGGTGCCAATTCGATATTGGCGGCGTAATCGGAAGTGTCGCTATATGCAATAACATCTTCTCCGCTTTCAGCCAATACTTGGAATTCGTGAGAGCCGGTACCGCCGATGCTGCCAGTATCTGCGGCAACAGGACGGAATTCCAAACCCAAACGGGTGAAGATACGGCAATAAGCGTCGTACATATCTTGATAGGTCGTCTGAAGCGAGGCATAGTCGGCATGGAAGGAATAAGCGTCTTTCATGATGAACTCGCGCGCGCGCATCACGCCAAAGCGCGGACGTACTTCATCGCGGAATTTGGTTTGGATGTGGTAAAAGTTTTTTGGCAGTTGTTTGTAGCTGTTGACTTCTTTGCGCACGATGTCGGCAATGACTTCTTCACAAGTCGGACCCATACAGAAATCACGGTCATGACGGTCTTTCAGACGCAGCAGTTCTTTACCATAAAACTCCCAGCGGCCGGATTCTTGCCACAGTTCGGCAGGTTGTACCACCGGCATTAGCAGCTCCACGCTACCCGCGCGGGCCATTTCTTCGCGCACGATATTTTCAACTTTGCGCAATACGCGCAGGCCCATCGGCATCCAAGTATAAAGACCGGATGCGTTGGCTTTGATCAAACCGGCACGAATCATCAGTTTGTGGCTGGCAAGTGCAGCTTCGGCAGGGGCTTCTTTAAGGGTAGAAATGAAGAACTGGGAGGCTTTCATGGCGTATTTTTCTTTCTTAAAAATAAGTGCGTATTGTAACGCAAAATGGATGGCCGCGTGTCTTTTGAATGGCACCTGATGAAATCGGCCGTTGTTTTACGCAGCTTTTGATTCGGGGCGATTTTTAGGGATGTCAACCCTAATTTATGCACAAAGCCGCATAACCTTGTTTTACCTATAAATTTTCACTGTATGATTATAGTAAAATCTTATAAATATAACTACTTGATTTTATTATGTTTTATTTGATTAAATTTTAGTCAATTTAAGACTTGGTTTGTTCCTAAAGAAAATTTTACGATTACCCAAAGCTTATCAACAGATTTATCCACAGAGATTGTGTATAGATTT
>NZ_JBQCWY010000594.1:0-1887 GCF_051956955.1 Neisseria sp. P0021.S005
GAAGATGCCCATTCGGTCGTGGGCTGTGCGTTTGGTCGGGGTGGAATGTTCCATAAAATGTGTTGTGTGTAGGAAAGATAAGGGGCGGCATTTTAATGGAAAAATTTTTAAGCCGCAATTTGAGCGGCTGAATTGAAAAAGAAAGGCCGTCTGAAAACAGGATATTGTTTCTTGTTTTCAGACGGCCTTGTAGGTTGTCAGGATAGGCAAATACGCGCAAAATCGCTTTGCTTTTTAGAGATGGACATTATGCTTGCAGATTCGTTTTTTTATTATCTGGTATTGGTCGGCTTTGCCGCTGGGCTGATGGATGCGGCCGTTGGCGGCGGAGGGCTGTTGCAGATTCCCGGATTGTTCAACCTATTGCCAAACGCTACGCCTGTGGCCTCGGTGATGGGTGTCAATAAATTTGCTTCCTGCTGCGGCACGCTGACTGCGACGGGACAATATCTGCGTCAAATCCCCGTGCCGTGGAAAATGCTGCTGCCTGCCGCGGCATTGGCATTTGCCGCTTCATATTTGGGCGCGAAAACGGTGGTGTATTTCCCCGTTCAATACATGAAACCGACGATGTTGGTCATTATGATTGCCATGTGTCTGTACACTTTTTTGAAAAAAGACTTGGGGCAGACGGTGCGCACTGAAAAGCTGACGCGCCGTGAAACCTTATGGGGCTTGTTTTTCGGCGCGTTAATCGGGTTTTACGACGGCGTGTTCGGGCCGGGGACGGGCAGCCTGCTGGCTTTTGTGTTCGTCCGCTTTTACGACTATGATTTTTTAGCGGCGAATGCTTCGGCAAAGGTCATCAATTCGACCACTAATCTTGCCGCGCTGACGTTTTTTATCCCACAAGGCCATGTCGTGTGGGCATGGGCGATACCGTTGGCGGTGGCGAATTTGTGCGGCGGCGTGGTCGGCGCGCGCTTGGCAATACGCGGCGGAACTAAATTACTGCGTTACGGATTTATGTTGCTGCTGTGCCTGACCATCGGAAAGTTTGCTTGGGATTTATTGGGTTGATATCGAATGAAAAAAAGGCCGTCTGAATGTTTCAGACGGCCTTTGCGTTTTACAGTTTAACCGAATGCTCGCGCGTTTCGTGGAACACGATGTCCGGCCAGCGTTCTTGCGTCAGATTCAGGTTGACGCGGTTAGGCGCGAGGTAGGCGAGGTTGCCGCCTGCGTCGATGGCGAGATTGCCTGCATTGGCTTTTTCAAATTCCGCCAGTTTTTTCTTGTCTTCGCACGATACCCAGCGCGCCGACCAGATGGATGCGCTATCGAACACGGCTTCCACACCGTATTCGTTGGCCAGCCGCGAGGTAACGACTTCAAACTGCAACACGCCGACCGCGCCCAAAATCAAATCTGCGCCGCTCATCGGTTTGAAGACCTGTACCGCGCCTTCTTCGCCGAGCTGTTGCAAACCTTTTTGCAGTTGCTTGATTTTCAGAGGGTTTTTAATGCGGACGCTGCGGAACAGTTCGGGCGCGAAGAATGGGATGCCGGTGAACGCCAGTTGTTCGCCTTCGGAGAAGCTGTCGCCGATTTGGATGTTGCCGTGGTTCGGGATACCGATGATGTCGCCGGCGTAGGCTTCTTCCACCAGCTCGCGGTCGTGCGACATGAAGGTTACCACGCTGGAGGCGGCGATTTCGCGGTTGATACGCAGGTGTTTCATCTTCATGCCGCGCTCGAACTTGCCGGAGCAGACGCGCAAGAAGGCGATGCGGTCGCGGTGTTTCGGGTCCATATTGGCTTGGATTTTGAAGATAAATCCGGAGAATTTCGGCTCGTCCGGCTCGACCATGCGCACGGTCGCGTCGCGCGGTTTCGGCGCGGGCGCCCATTCAATCAATGAATTGAGGATTTCCTGAATACCGAAGT
>NZ_JBQCWY010000595.1:0-1886 GCF_051956955.1 Neisseria sp. P0021.S005
TTTTATGAAACAGGCGGTTGATCCTTATGCGAGTTTCCGTGAACTGACGCTGCGGGGGATGATACTCGGCGCGTTGATTACGGTGATTTTTACGGCATCCAATGTGTATTTGGGCTTGAAGGTGGGCTTGACTTTTGCGTCTTCGATTCCGGCTGCGGTAATTTCGATGGCGGTTTTGAAGTTTTTTAAAGGCAGCAATATTCTGGAAAATAATATGGTGCAGACTCAGGCTTCAGCCGCGGGTACGCTCTCCAGTATTATTTTTATCTTGCCGGGTTTGCTGATGGCCGGTTATTGGGCGGGCTTTCCGTTTTGGCAGACTACGCTGCTGTGTATGTCCGGTGGTATTTTGGGCGTGATTTTCACTGTGCCTTTGCGTTATGCGATGGTGGTGAAGAGCGATTTGCCTTATCCGGAAGGCGTGGCGGCGGCTGAGATTTTGAAGGTTGGCGACCATGATGCGGACCAACAGGAAGGCGGCAGCGGTATCAAGGAATTGGTGTCGGGCGGCGCTCTGGCCGGTTTGATGAGCTTCTGCGCAAGCGGTTTGCGCGTGGTGGCGGACAGCGCGAGCTTTTGGTTTAAAGGCGGCGCGTCGGTGTTCCAAGTGCCGATGGGCTTTTCTTTGGCTTTGCTGGGCGCGGGCTATTTGGTCGGCCTGACCGGCGGTATCGCGATTTTGCTGGGTATTTCGATTGCCTGGGGTGTGGCCGTGCCTTATCTGTCGGCGCATATTCCGCAACCTGCCGATATGGAGATGATTCCTTTTGCAATGTCTTTGTGGAAGGAAAAAGTCCGTTTTATCGGCGCGGGTACGATCGGTATTGCCGCTATTTGGACGCTGTTGACTTTGATGAAACCGATGGTCGAGGGTATGCGCCTGTCTTTCCGCAATTTCGGCGGCGTGCAGATGACTGAGCGTACGGAACAGGATTTGTCGCCTAAGGCGATGATTGCCTGGGTGTTGGCGATGATGCTGGTGTTGGGCGTGTCTTTCTTCCACTTTATCGGCGACTCGCATATTTCCGGCGGTTTGGCTTGGCTGTTGGTGGTCGTGTGTACGCTGCTGGCTTCGATTATCGGCTTTTTGGTGGCCGCGGCTTGCGGTTATATGGCCGGTTTGGTCGGTTCGTCTTCCAGCCCGATTTCGGGTGTGGGCATCGTCTCTATCGTTATCATTTCGCTGGTGTTGCTGCTGGTTGGCGAATCCGGCGGCTTGATGACGGACGAGGCAAACCGCAAATTCCTGCTGGCGTTGACGCTGTTTTGCGGCGCGTCTGTGATTTGTGTGGCTTCGATTTCCAATGACAACCTGCAGGATTTAAAAACGGGTTATCTGGTAAAGGCAACGCCTTGGAAACAGCAGGTTGCGTTGATTGTCGGTTGCGTTGTCGGTGCATTGGTGATTTCACCTGTGTTGGAGCTTTTGTATGAAGCCTACGGCTTTACCGGCGCGATGCCGCGTGAAGGCATGGATGCGGCACAAGCCCTTGCCGCGCCTCAGGCAACTTTGATGACCACCATCGCCCAAGGTATTTTCTCGCACAATCTGCAATGGGATTATATTTTCACCGGCGTGGCCATTGGCGTGGCGTTGATTGCGGTCGATTTCACATTGCGCAAATCCTCCGGCGGCAAGCGCGCCTTGCCGGTATTGGCCGTGGGCATGGGCATTTACCTGCCGCCGTCTGTGAATATGCCGATTGTGATCGGCGCGGTATTGGCGGCGGTGTTGAAATCCGTCATCGCCCGCCGTCAGGAAAACCGTGAAGGCCGTCTGAAAAATGCGGAACGTATCGGTACGCTGTTCTCCGCCGGTTTGATTGTCGGCGAGAGCCTGATCGGTGTGATTATGGCGTTTATCATCGCCTTCTCCGTAACCAACG
>NZ_JBQCWY010000596.1:0-1886 GCF_051956955.1 Neisseria sp. P0021.S005
CGTTGGTTACGGAGAAGGCGATGATAAACGCCATAATCACACCGATCAGGCTCTCGCCGACAATCAAACCGGCGGAGAACAGCGTACCGATACGTTCCGCATTTTTCAGACGGCCTTCACGGTTTTCTTGACGGCGGGCGATGACGGATTTCAACACCGCCGCCAATACCGCACCAATCACAATCGGCATATTCACAGACGGCGGCAAGTAAATACCCATGCCCACGGCCAATACCGGCAAAGCACGCTTGCCGCCGGAAGATTTGCGCAATGTGAAATCAACCGCGATCAACGCCACGCCGATGGCCACGCCGGTGAAAATATAATCCCATTGCAGATTGTGCGAGAAAATACCTTGGGCGATGGTGGTCATCAAAGTTGCCTGAGGCGCGGCAAGTGCTTGGGCCGCATCCATGCCTTCACGCGGCATCGCGCCGGTAAAGCCGTAGGCTTCATACAAAAGCTCCAACACAGGCGAAATCACCAATGCACCGACAACGCAACCGACAATCAGCGCAACCTGCTGTTTCCAAGGCGTCGCTTTTACCAGATAACCCGTTTTCAAATCCTGCAGGTTGTCATTGGAAATCGAAGCCACACAAATCACAGACGCGCCGCAAAACAGCGTCAATGCCAGCAGGAATTTGCGGTTTGCCTCATCCACCATCAAGCCGCCGGATTCGCCGACCAGCAGCAACACCAGTGAAATAATGACGATAGAGACGATGCCCACACCCGAAATCGGGCTGGAAGACGAACCGACCAAACCGGCCATATAACCGCAAGCCGCCGCCACCAAAAAGCCGATAATCGAAGCCAGCAGCGTACATACGACCACCAACAGCCAAGCCAAACCGCCGGAAATATGCGAGTCGCCGATAAAGTGGAAGAAGGACACGCCCAACACCAGCATCATCGCCAACACCCAGGCAATCATCGCCTTAGGCGACAAATCCTGTTCCGTGCGCTCGGTCATCTGCGCGCCGCCGAAATTACGGAAAGACAGGCGCATACCCTCGACCATCGGTTTCATCAAAGTCAACAGCGTCCAAATCGCCGCAATACCGATCGTACCCGCGCCGATAAAACGGACTTTTTCCTTCCACAAAGACATCGCAAAAGGAATCATCTCCATATCGGCAGGTTGCGGAATATGCGCCGACAGATAAGGCACGGCCACGCCCCAAGCAATCGAGATACCCAGCAAAATCGCGATACCGCCGGTCAGTCCGACCAAATAGCCCGCGCCCAACAAAGCCAGCGAAAAGCCCATCGGCACTTGGAACACCGACGCACCGCCTTTAAACCAAAAGCTCGCACTGTCCGCCACCACGCGCAAACCGCTTGCGCAGAAGCTCATCAAACCGGCCAATGCGCCGCCCGACACCAATTCCTTGATACCGCTGCCGCCTTCCTGCTGGTCCGCATCATGGTCGCCGACCTTCAAAATCTCGGCCGCCGCCACGCCTTCCGGATAAGGCAAATCGCTCTTCACCACCATCGCATAACGCAAAGGCACAGTGAAAATCACGCCCAAAATACCGCCGGACATACACAGCAGCGTAGTCTGCCAAAACGGAAAGCCCGCCCAATAACCGGCCATCAGCAAACCCGGCAGAATAAAAATAATACTGGAGAGCGTCCCCGCGGCCGAAGCCTGAGTCTGCACCATATTATTTTCCAGAATATTGCTGCCTTTAAAAAACTTCAAAACCGCCATCGAAATCACCGCAGCCGGAATCGAAGACGCAAAAGTCAGGCCCACCTTCAAGCCCAAATACACATTGGATGCCGTAAAAATCACCGTAATCAACGCGCCGAGTATCATCCCCCGCAGCGTCAGTTCACGGAAACTCGCATAAGGATCAACCGCCTGTTTCATAAAA
>NZ_JBQCWY010000597.1:0-1879 GCF_051956955.1 Neisseria sp. P0021.S005
ATTTTATGCAGGAGCAAACCATGAGCAATCAACACGACAACGTAGATGCCGGCGAAATCGCCAAGTTCAGCCAAATCGCCGACAAATGGTGGGATAAAAACGGCGAATTCAAGCCCCTGCATGACATCAACCCCTTGCGCCTAAACTATATCGACGGCTATACCGGATTGGCAGGCAAATGTGTGTTAGATGTAGGCTGCGGTGGCGGTATTTTGTCGGAAAGCATGGCCAAACGCGGTGCAGAACACGTGACCGGCATCGATATGGCGGAAAAATCCCTGCAAACCGCCGCTGCCCATGCGGCCAGCCAACACGTTGCCAATATCGATTACCGCTGCATCCGCGTTGAAGACCTCGCCGCCGAGCAGCCGCATAGCTTTGACGTGGTAACGTGTATGGAAATGATGGAACACGTTCCTGATCCGTCTGCCATCGTTCAAGCCTGTGCGAAACTGGTCAAACCTGACGGCATGGTGTTTTTCTCCACCATCAACCGCAATCCCAAATCTTATCTGCATCTGATTGTCGGCGCGGAATATCTGTTGAAATTCGTCCCCAAAGGCACGCACGACTGGAAAAAATTCATTACGCCGGCAGAACTTGCGCGTATGTGCCGCCAAGCCGGATTGGATACCGTCGGCAGCAAGGGCATGACCTACAATTTGTTGAGCGGTCGTTATTCCCTGTGCGACTCGACCGAGGTTAACTATATGGTGGCCTGCCGTCCGGCGTAAAGTTCAACTGATAAAACACACGGGCTTGCCCGATATTTGAAACGGTATGTCGAAAGCAGCTTGATACAAATATCGGTAAGGTAAATCAGGCCGTCTGAAAAGAAAAAAGGCATGTTCGATACATGCCTTTTTTGTCTGTGCAGTGCAGCTGTCGCCCTTATTCCGTCCAAGACGAATACGGATGTTTGCTCAAATACGCATTGGTGAATTTACCGTCTGACGTGATTTCCTTGCCCAGCCAAGACGGTTTGGGAAACTCGGTATCTTCAGACGGCAATTCGATTTCCGCCACAATCAATGGCGCATTGTCGCCGAAATATTCGTCGATTTCATACACAAAACCTTCAAATTCGACCCGATAGCGGTATTTTTCCATTTTAAACGGGCACATATCCGCCATCATCACTTGCGCGTGAGCCAGCGGAATTTCGTATTCAAACTCGCTGCGCGTCATGTCGGAAATATAGCCTTTCAGGGTCAGCCATGCTTGCGAACCGATAATCCGCACGCGGATGGTGCGCTCTTTTTCCACGCTCAAATAGCCCTGTTGCAACACCAGCGGCTCGCTTGCCGCTTTGCGCCAACTGTCATCTGCCAGTAAAAAGCGGCGTTCGATTTCGACCGTCATGAATTCTTTCCTTATTTACCAAACAGGCCGTCTGAAGATCAAAACGGCTTGAAAACCACCATATAAAGCGCGGCCACCATCATCAATACGGGGAGTTCGTTGAATACCCGATACCAGCGGTGCGAATACACATTGCTGCCGTTTTGAAAACGGCGCAGCAGCAGGCCGCAATAAAGCTGGTAAGCCAAGAGCAGCAGGCCGCACAATAATTTAACCGCCAGCCAGCCGTTGCCCCACCAATTATTTACAAACCCGATGGCCGCGCCAAATATCAGCGTTCCCCAGCCCAAAGGCGACATAAAGCGGTACAGCCTGCGCGACATATCCGTCAGCCGTACATATTCCACGCTACCAGGCTCTAATTGCGCCAGATTCACATAAATCCGTGGCAGATAAAACAGTCCGGCAAACCAAGAAATCACAAAAAATATGTGTAACAGCTTAAACCACAAATACATTTCAGACGGCCCCAAAACCTAAAACCATTATTTTATCCGCAATACGGCCCGAGCCAAAA
>NZ_JBQCWY010000598.1:0-1879 GCF_051956955.1 Neisseria sp. P0021.S005
ACAGGCTCATCATGCCGAATTTGAGGTAGTCGGTATCGCACCAGCTGCACGCGAGATTGCATTTGCCCAAACGGATGAAAACGGCGGGCATGCCTGTATTCCAGCCTTCGCCTTGCAGGCTTTCAAAGATTTCGACAATGCGGTATTGGGGATTGTTCGGCGTGATGTGAATGGTCATGAATGTCGGGTGTGGGGTTTTAATTGTTGTGGTGAAGCGTTTTAAGAAATCGGTTGAGGCAGCCATTCTTTCTGTTAGTTCGAGTGGAAAGAACGGCTGGTGTGTTTAAGCGGCAATGACGGCTGCGGCGGCCAAAAATGCCGGCAAGCCTTGTTTGAGCAAAATGCCTTTGTTGCCGGATGAAAACGCGCCCCATGCGGCGGCGATGAGGACAAAGCCGAGGAACAGGATGGTCGCGCCGTAAACCGCGTTGTCGGGTGCGGCAAAGCGCGCCCATACCAAGCCGATGGCGAGGAAACCGTTGTACAGGCCTTGGTTGGAAAACAGGGTTTGCACGCGCTTTTGTTCCATAAATTCGTAAGGCATGTTGAACAGCTCTGACGCTTTTTCGCTTGGGATTTGCGTCATTTCGAGCCAGGCGACGTAGAAATGTTCGACAGCGACGAAGAGGACGAGGAGGGTGGAGATGATTTTCATGAAGATTCCTTTTGATGTTTAGCGGATGGGTGTGTTTGTGGAACAGGGCGTCTGAAAAATACAAAATGCTGGTTTAGTCTCCTTCATATTCCGCACACGACGTCGGCGTTTCCCATAGTTTCACGCTGCACACTTTGACACCGGCATTTTTCAGACGGCCATACATTTCTACGCTCATGTTTTCGGCTGTGGTGCGGCAGGGCAGGCGCAGGGTTTTCATGTTCCAACTTTCCAAAAGCGCGGCGATTTGGCTTTCGCGTTCGTTGTTGCCGTGATAGATGAAGGCATGGTCGAACGGGTCGGTAATGTGTTGTTTGACGATGGTTTTCAGGTCGGTAAAGTCCATCACCATGCCGTCTTTTGCGCCGCCTTGGATAACGGGCGCGGAGACGATGATTTCGAGTTTGTAGGTGTGGCCGTGCAGGTTTTGGCATTTGCCGTCATGCCCGTCGAGCATGTGCGAGGAATCGAAGGTAAAGATTTTGGTGATTTTCATGAGATGAGGGAAGCCGATGAGGCCGTCTGAACGGTGTCAAACCGGTTTCAGACGGCCTTAAGATTATTGTTCGGAAGGGAGTTTGAGGAAATGCTCGCGATAATGGCGCATTTCTTCGATACTTTCGAGGATATCGTCCAATGCCTTGTGCGAACCGCGTTTGACCACGCTTTTGGCAACGGCCGGATTCCAGCGTTTGGCCAATTCTTTCAGCGTGGATACGTCTAAGTTGCGGTAGTGGAAATAGGCTTCCAAACGCGGCATGTATTTGACCATGAAGCGGCGGTCTTGATGGATGGAGTTGCCGCACATGGGCGTCGATTTCTCAGGTATCCATGCGGACATGAAGTCCAACAGGTTTTGCTCGACTTCGGCTTCGGTCAGTTTGGATTTGCGCACGCGTTGGGTCAGGCCGGTGCGGCCGTGGGTGGCGGTGTTCCACTCGTCCATGCTGTTGAGCAACTCGTCGCTTTGATGGATGACGTATACGTCCGATTGCGCCAGTACGTTCAAATCGGAGTCGGTAATGATCATGGCGACTTCGATAATGCGGTCGTGTTCCGGGTTGAGGCCGGTCATTTCCATATCGAGCCAGCAGAGATTGTTTGCGTTTTGGGTCATTTCAGACGGCCTTGTGTTTTCAGTTGGCAGTATTATAAAGGATAAAGGTTCGGGCCGTCTGAAAGCATTTGTAACAAGTTGTGCAATCTCTTGATATAATCGTCCGT
>NZ_JBQCWY010000599.1:0-1878 GCF_051956955.1 Neisseria sp. P0021.S005
GTGTACACTACAAGGTAAGAGTTTGAATTATAAGGTTAATCTTAATAAAAACTACAATCATCCAAATTTAACCCAAATCAAGCATTCATATAACAGACAAAAGGAACAATAATATGGAAATCAAGCGTCTCGCTACCATTCTCAAACTGATTGCCAACCCCGAACGCATGGCCATCCTTTTTCTGCTGCTTAACGGCGACCGCAGCATTACCGAACTGGCACAGGCGCTCGACTCCTCCCCGACCGGCATCGCCAACCACCTCGCACGCCTGCGCACCGAAGGCATCATCGATTTCACGCGCTACCACCGCATCATCGAATACCGCCTCATCTCCGAAGAAGCCACCACCATCCTCAATACCCTGCGCACGCTCAAAGACCAGGCTGAATAAACAAATTATTCCACATCACAACATCAAGGCCGTCTGAAACATCAGCTTTCAGACGGCCTGCCACTATCAGCCCATATCGAAAAATAAACCAATCCGCTATACAATACCGCCCATGCCCACAGGCGCAATCCGCCGCCTTCCCACCCAACAGCACACACGGAAACATCATGAAAATCGCCACTTGGAACGTCAATTCCCTCAACGTCCGCCTGCCCCAAGTACAAAACTGGCTGGCCGACCACCAAGCCGACATACTCGCCTTACAAGAACTCAAGCTCGACCAAGACAAATTCCCAGCCGCCGCCCTGCAAATGATGGGCTGGCATTGCGTCTGGAGCGGCCAAAAAACCTACAACGGCGTCGCCATCATCAGCCGCCACGCACCGCAAGACGTACATTGCGGCCTCCCCACCCTACCCGACGACCCGCAACGCCGCGTCATCGCCGCCACCATCAACGGCGTACGCGTCATCAACGTCTATTGCGTCAACGGCGAAGCCCTGGACAGCCCAAAATTCCAATACAAAGAACAATGGTTTGCCGCATTGACCGAGTTCGTCCGCGCAGAAATGGCCGCACACCCCAAACTCGTCCTGCTCGGCGACTTCAACATCGCCCCGGCCGATGCCGACTGCTACGACCCCGAAAAATGGCACGAAAAAATCCATTGCTCCTCCATCGAAAGACAATGGTTTAAAAACCTACTCGACCTCGGCCTGACCGACAGCCTGCGCAAAATCCACCCCGAAGGCGCGTTCTACACATGGTTCGACTACCGCGGCGCCATGTTCCAACGCAAACTCGGCCTGCGCATCGACCACATTCTCAGCAGCCCCGAACTCGCCGCCACCCTTACCGACGTCACTGTCGACCTAGAAACCCGTGCCCAAGAACGCCCCAGCGACCACACACCGGTAATTGCAGAGTTTGACTGCTAACACTTTGAATTAAGAAAAAATCAGGCCGTCTGAAAACTGGATTTCAGACGGCCTTTATTCTAAAAGTTTTCAGACGACATTTGAGGTCTTCTGAAAGTTTGAAATAATGGTTTGAACGGAAAAGAACGCGTGCGTGCGTACCGCACATACACTACACGTCGGTTTTAAATTTTGTGCCACCTGCAAGTAGAGTATGGCGCAACCACGCAACGTGGTTGGTGGAGATACAGGCTACGGCTTGCTAGTAGTCATATGAAAAGGCGTTCGTTCTGTGAACTCCTGAATAAATTTATAAACTAAATCTTCAAAGATTTCTTGTGCAACATTTTTTATTTTTGCATCATCTGGTAACTCTGCATGCACCAAGCTAAATTCAAATTTAACCCAAATAGACGCTGTTAAAATGAACTCTTTGCTTGTGCTAGACACATCTGCAATTGCAGTAACTTTAAACTCTGTATCAGATTTCTTTTCTATTTGTGGTTGTGCAAGAATTTGCATTTCTCCACCGCCAATATCATCTCTTGATATTGAGTCTAAGGATGTTT
>NZ_JBQCWY010000600.1:0-1875 GCF_051956955.1 Neisseria sp. P0021.S005
TCACTCAAGCGCCGCGCCGTTTTCAGACGGCCTATCGTATGCACCCAATGTGCGCGTTCGGCCACAAATTTGGTTTTATTAGACTGCACATCGCCGATAACGTGCCAAACAATATCCGGCAAATCGGCCAGCGTTTCCGTTTTTTCAAACCATTCCTGAATATAGTTCTCGCCGAAATCGCGCTGACCGGCCGCATACACTTCGCGAATATCGTCTGCTGGAAACGTCTTGCTGACCGCCACCAGCTTCACCGCATCCGCAGACCGTCCTGCAGCCTCAGCCGCCTGTTCAACCGCCCGGCATACGTCCTGATAGTTTTGTTGCAATACCGACATGGTTTTCTCCTTTAACCCGTTCATCACTCGGCATTTTGAAAATTTTACTTGGTCGAACGGATTTATCTATTTAAAATAAAGCGATTTTATTATTCTAAACCAAAACAAGGCCACATTATGCAGATTACCGACTTACTCGCGTTCGGCGTGAAAAACAAAGCCTCCGACCTCCATTTGAGTTCGGGCATTTCCCCCATGATACGCGTACACGGCGACATCCGCCGCATCAACCTGCCCGAGATGAGCTCGGAAGAAGTCGGCACCATGATTACCTCGGTCATGAACGACCACCAGCGCAAGCTCTATCAACAGGATTTTGAAGTCGATTTCTCATTTGAGCTGCCTAATGTTGCCCGTTTCCGCGTCAACGCCTTTATGACCGAACGCGGCCCGGCCGCCGTATTCCGTACCATTCCGAGCACCGTCCTGACGCTGGAAGAATTGCGTGCGCCGCGCATTTTCCAAAAAATTGCCGAAAATCCGCGCGGTTTGGTCTTGGTAACCGGCCCGACCGGTTCGGGTAAATCCACCACGCTGGCGGCGATGGTCAACTACATCAACGAAACCCAACCGGCCCACATTCTGACCATCGAAGACCCGATTGAGTTCGTCCATCAAAGCAAAAAAGCGCTCATCAACCAGCGCGAGCTGCATCAGCACACCCACAGCTTCACCAACGCCCTACGTTCCGCCCTGCGCGAAGACCCAGACGTGATTTTGATCGGTGAGATGCGCGACCCTGAAACCATCTCCCTCGCCCTGACCGCCGCCGAGACCGGCCACTTGGTTTTCGGCACGCTGCACACAACAGGCGCCGCCAAAACCATCGACCGTATTGTCGACGTATTCCCTGCAGGCGAAAAAGAAATCGTGCGCTCCATGTTGTCCGAATCCTTGCGCGCCATCATTTCCCAAACCCTGCTGAAAACCCGCGACGGCAACGGCCGCGTCGCCGCACACGAAATCCTGATTTCCACACCGGCCGTGCGCAACCTCATCCGCGAGAACAAAATCGCCCAAATCAACGCCGCCCTCCAAACCGGTCAGGCCCACGGTATGCAAACCCTCGATCAAGCCCTGCAAACCCTTGTCCGCCAAGGCACCATCAGCCCCGAGCTGGCACGCAGCAAGGCGCAAAACATCGAAAACCTCTCTGTTTTCTAAACCATACCCAGGCCGTCTGAACCCCATCATCCCGTTTTCAGACGGCCTTTGAGCCTGACCGAATACCCGTTTTAAAGAGAATCATCATGAGCGACCTCGCCCCTCTGCACGACCTGTTAAGCGAAATGGTGCAAGCCTACTCACAAAAAAACCAAGCACCGCACATCCCCACCCCGGCCGAAATCGGCACACATCTTCATCCCCTGCTCGACCGCATGTGTGAAGAGGCCGAAAAACGCAACGCGTCCGACATCTTCATCAGCGCAGGCTTTCCTCCTGCCATTAAAGTCGGCGGCACCCTCACGCCCATGCCCCACAAAGCGCTGACCGGCGCGGACACCGCCGCCATCGCCGAATCCACCATGAACCCCGACCA
>NZ_JBQCWY010000601.1:0-1875 GCF_051956955.1 Neisseria sp. P0021.S005
GCTTTGAAGTATTCCATCCTTGCCCTGATTTAGCGTTTATTCCTAATAAAAATGCCACGAAAAATTTGAAATATAAAAATAATACTATGCCTCCAAAAATAGTAGCAGTAGCTATTAAAGCAGGTGGATTAGTAATTACTTCAGGAAAAATGCTTAATTGATCTATGATTTTAAGATAATCATATATAAAAAATCCACCAATAAATGTTCCTAATATTGCTGAGAACCCTAATAATTTACTGATGATTTCCAAATAATCAGAGAGTTTTCTTTGCTCTTCTGGTTGCTCAACTGTCTCAGCTTGTTTAATTTCCTCCTGTTGTGTAGCAGCATTATTTTTAGCAGCATTTTCTTCCGCTTTCTTTGAGTTTTTATTTTTTTCTTGAACATCTCCATTCCATAATTTTTTAAAAAATTTACATAAGCGTGTAAGTTTATTTTTATTCTGTACATTGTCTTTTGATTCAGGCTGCTTATTTTCAGCGGTGTGCTCTGACTGCTCTTGAATGCCTTTGTCAGCCGTTTTTTCTTGATTTTCTTTAGGGTTTTGCGTGTTTTTGTTTAAGTTAGCTTTTGATTTGTTTTTTGATTTAACCGGTTTAACCATTGATCAATCCTCTTTTTTCCCAAAAAAGACGGATTATACCCGACTTTCACAATCCCCCATCTCACACCGCTTACGGTATAATATGCACTTGTTTAAAGACTTTGCGGGGCGTTTCAGACGACCTTGCGGCAAGGGATGGCTATGAATATGAAAAAGATTGTTGCCGTTGCTTCTGTGGCGGCGTTGTTGGGCGGTTGCGCTTATGATTCAGACTCGGCGTTCGGCGGTTTGGGCGGTGGTACGGGTATCGGCGGCAGCGTGATGAAGATGGCGGTCGATCATCAATGCCGTTCGGAGTTGAACAAGCGCAATGAGTGGCGTTTAATCGCGCTAACGATGAGCGCGGAAAAACAGCGCGAGTGGGAAGACAAAATCTGCGGCTGCGCGAGCGAGGAAGCGCCGAATCAGGTGTCCGCGCAAGAGTTGATGGATGTTTTGAATCCTTCTTCGCGCGATCAGGCGATTGCGTCGGTAACGGTGAAAACCGTCAATGCTTGTTTCAAGCGTTTGTATAGATAATGTTTTTCAGACGACCTCTGTGTAATGGGGTTGTCTGAAAGTTTATAGTGGATTAAGGTCGGGATAAGGCGACTTGCGGGATGGTTCTCAGGCAGGTTTCCTGTTTTGACCGGCAATATTTTTGTTTTTATAGAGAAGAAACCATGAAATACATCAGCACCCGCGGTGCAACCGCACGCAAGCAATTCAGCGAAATTTTATTGATGGGCTTGGCTCCTGACGGCGGTTTGATGCTGCCTGAGCAATACCCTCAAATCGACCGTGCTACTTTAGACCAATGGCGCACACTCAGCTATCCTGAGCTGGCGTTTGAAGTCATGAGCCTGTTTGCCACCGACATTCCTGCTGATGATTTACGTGACATTATCAACCGCACCTACACCGAAGAAGTATTTGGTACCAAAGCCATTACTCCGGTGCGCACACTTTCAGACGGCATCAAAATCCAAGCCCTGTCCAACGGCCCGACTTTGGCATTCAAAGATATGGCCATGCAATTCTTGGGCAATGCGTTTGAATATGTATTGAACAAAGAAGGCAAAGAACTCAATATCTTGGGCGCCACCAGCGGCGACACCGGCTCTGCAGCCGAATATGCCCTGCGCGGTAAAAAAGGTGTTAATGTCTTCATGCTGTCGCCGGAAGGCAAAATGAGTGCATTCCAACGCGCGCAAATGTTTAGCCTGCAAGATGCTAATATCCACAACATCGCTGTTGAAGGTATGTTTGACGACTGCCAAGACATCGTC
>NZ_JBQCWY010000602.1:0-1874 GCF_051956955.1 Neisseria sp. P0021.S005
CATTTTATGTAATAATACTACAATGCAAAAACTGACTAATCAAAATCTTCACATTATTTTGTCGGAACGCTTAAATGATACCGACTTTGTTCTTATTCTCAATGCATTAATCAAATTTTTGCGCCGAGGAGGCAAAAAACAGGCTTCCGAACGTTTCGATTTGATTTTATCTACTTTAAAACAAGACGATGCTTTATGCCGTCAATTCAGCCTGCGCTTCTATGCCTGGCTGTCCAAAGTTCACATCTATCCTGCGCTGATTAAGCTGGGTATTTTCTCGCGCCATAGTTTTACTCGGGAGATGGGCATACGGATTTACGAACGTTTCAGCCCGTCTTATAAAGATTTTTCCAATCTGCGCGAAGTGTTTTTGTATCTTTTCCATTCGAAAAACGATGATAAATGGTTGCAAACCCTGAGTTTGCGCCAATGGTTGAGCATGTATGAATTGTTGCAGGGCAAAGCGGATCCTGCTTTGCTTCAGACGGCCAGCCGACAGTTGGCAGATGCCCGTTTGCGAGCGGTGGAAATGCTGTCGATTTGGATTGCTTCCGAAGCGATTGAGCCGGATTTAATACGGATTGCCCCCCGTTTGTTGGAGGCGGATTCGGCATTTGTCGCCTTACAACGTGAAATTGCAAAATTGGTAGAACACTATCGCCACAGCGAAGAAACTTATGATACGGCGCACTTGGAGGTCATGTTTGACCAGTGCGACAAGCAAATTGAGTATCTGCGTCGTCGTGGTACAGGAGCAGGGTCTGGTTCGTCAGTGAAAGTGGCACACTTGCTGGAGCGCCTGCAACAAACCATAGGCCGTCTGAAACTGTTGACCAATATTCAAATCGAAACCGGCAGCCGTACCCGCTTAACCATCAATCTGATGAATGCGATGATTTACGCGGCGGTAGAGCAATACAGCACCAGCCACTTGCGTAAAAGCAGTATCCGAATGCTGGCACGCAGTATTACGGAAAACAAAAGCCATCATGGTGAGCATTACATTACGCGCAACCGTAGCGAATATTTCAAAATGTTTTATTCCGCAGCAGGCGGCGGCGTAATTATTGCTCTGATGGCATTGAATAAAATCCATATTGCGTCTTTGGGATTCGGCGAGTTTACGACGTCATTCCTTGCCGGACTTAACTACGGCTTAGGCTTTATGTTGACTCATATGCTGCACTGCACCGTTGCGACCAAGCAGCCTGCCATGACGGCGGCGAGCTTTGCCGAGCAGGTGGACTCAAATGAAGGCAGCAAGGCGGTGGACAACAAATTGGCAAAACTGCTGATTGACGTGTGTCGTTCGCAAAGTGTTGCCGTATTTGGTAATGTATCGATTGCCGTATTGTTGGCGGCGGGGATCGCTTGGGGTTATGCCTACACGCATGGCCAGCCTTTATTGAATGAGGCAGTTACAGCCTACCAGTTTAAATCTATTGAGATTTTTACTCAGCCGACTTTATGGTATGCCGCTATTGCCGGTGTATGGCTGTTTTGCTCGGGGATTATTGCCGGCTTCTTTGACAACCGTTCCGATTATCTGAACCTGCGTCAGCGCCTGCCGTTTAATCCGTTTTTACGAAAAATCATGCGTCCGCAGCCACGCCGCCGTCTGGCCGCTTATATTCATAAGCATTACGGCTCGCTTATGGGCAATTTTATTTTTGGTATGCTTTTGGGGATGACCGGCTATTTCGGCCATCTTTTCGGCTTGCCGCTGGATATTCGCCATGTGGCGTTCTCTTCGGCAAATTTGGGTTATGCCGCGATTAGCGGTCATGCAGATATATTCACTTTTATGCTTGGCTTGGCAAGTGTATTGGCAATCGGCATGGTGAATCTGGTGGTCAGCTTTTCTTTAGCTTTGG
>NZ_JBQCWY010000603.1:0-1871 GCF_051956955.1 Neisseria sp. P0021.S005
GTTTTAGACGGCCTTTTTGCAGCTTGATTAGAGGGAAGTGGAGGTATCGTCGGTGGCAACAGTCCGATGCAGGCGATACCAATTGTACAGGCGCAAGATGCACAAGAAAGCGATGATGGGCATACAGGCTGCGGTAACCAGATAACGCGGGTTGCTGAAGTTTAAAACATTGTGCCCGGAAAGCAGCGACAAAGCGGCATGCAACCATTCCCACAAAGACGAAATGCTGAATGCCAAAACAGCCAACAGGCCGAGAGTTCGGAAAATGCCGATGGGCAGGATTTGTTGGCGTAATACGGCGCGGTTGAGTTGGAACAAGACAATCAAACCGAAGCCGATAATGCAGACCATGCCGCCGTTGGCGACGATTTGCAGGCTGTTGAAGGCAATGTCGGGCGTAACGGAAATTGTACCGGACTGGTTGGCGGCAGTTTGTTGCAAATTTAAGCCTTGCATGACATTAAGTACGAAACCGTAGATCAGGTCAGCCAAAACGATGCCGATGGGTAGCGGAGTCAAAAAACGTTTCATGGATCAGTTGAGTATTCTATTAGTATGAGTGAGGCCGTCTGAAAAATTAAACATGACGACGTGAGGGTATATTGTATCCGATAGGAAAGTAGGTTAATGCAAAAATAAATTTAGTTTAAGTCAGAAAATGATGTAATTTTACGCCAACATTATTGCATTAAGAGTACAATCCTCTTCATTATCAAACGTGAAATCAACAGGAAAGGACGTTTACATGAGCCAATTGCAACGTGATTTAACCCGTATCAGCCACAATACCAAAATTGTCGCCACACTGGGTCCGGGCAGCAACAATGTACAATTGTTGGAAGACATGATCCGTGTCGGTGGTCTTAATGTCGTCCGTTTCAATTTCAGCCACGGTACTCCGGAGTTCCATGAAGAAAATGCCCGCATTGTGCGTGAAGCCGCGAAACGCGCAGGTCAGGAAGTGGCTATTCTTGCCGACTTGCAAGGCCCGAAAATCCGTGTCGGCAAAATTGCCGGCGGCAGCATTGAGCTGAATAAAGATGAAACCTTAATTTTGGATGCCGCGCTTAAAGGTGAAGGTACACGCGAAGCGGTGGGTTTGGACTACCGTGATTTGCCGAATGACGTCGCTACCGGCGATGTTTTGTGGCTGGACGACGGCCTGTTGACCTTGACCGTTGAGGCGGTTGAAGGAAGTAAGATTATTACAAGGGTAGAAAACAGCCATGTGCTGAAAAGTAACAAAGGTATCAATAAACGCGGCGGCGGTCTGTCTGCCGGTGCGTTGACCGAAAAAGACTTCCGCGACTTGAAAACCGCGATTGCCATCGGTTGCGACTACTTGGCCATCAGCTTTGTGAAATCTGCCGAAGATTTGCACATCGCACGCGCCAAAGTCGAAGAAGAAATGAAAGGCAGTACAGCCGTACGCCCCGGTTTGGTTTCCAAAATCGAGCGCGTAGAAGCCATTGAAAACCTGGACGAAATCATCCTTGCCAGCGACGGTATTATGGTTGCCCGCGGTGACTTGGCAGTGGAAGTTGGCCATGCCGCCGTACCTGCCCTGCAAAAACGCATGATCCGCCGCGCCCGTGAGTTGCGCCGCTTCAGCATTACCGCAACTCAAATGATGGAATCGATGATTACCAACCCTGTACCGACCCGCGCGGAAGTCAGCGACGTGGCCAATGCAGTATTGGACGGTACCGATGCGGTGATGTGTTCTGCCGAAACCGCCGTCGGCGCGTATCCGTTTGAAACCGTCAGCCAAATGGCGATTATTTGTGCGGCTGCGGAAAAAGAACAAGATTCGCTCAACGGCGTTGCCGAACAGGTCGAGTATCCCGAAGCCGTCAGCACCAACTTGGCGA
>NZ_JBQCWY010000604.1:0-1864 GCF_051956955.1 Neisseria sp. P0021.S005
GCCTATTGAATGAGATTTTGGAAAAATTTGAATTTGATGTCGTACAGGAACAAGCATTGGCGCAAGCTGTGATGCAGCAGGTGCGCTTCGATCCAAACGACTACCATATCGACAGCGACGATGAAGACACAACCGGCATCTGTCCGCACTGCATCAATCCGCCCATGCCACCCCTGCGCGATTATTTGGTTTGGCGCGAAACACGCGGCTGAAAATTTTCCTAATCGATTTTGATAAGTTATTAACAATTCGCTATCGAATAAGGCCGTCTGAACAGGTGTCATCGTTACATATGTTCAGACGGCCTTTTGTAAATAAATGTTCACAATTAGGATAAATCAGTATAATCTGCGCCATTTGAATTTTCTTCGGAGCTTTTATGAATCAGCTTAAAACGGCGGTAGCCGGTGCGCAGATTTTGTTTGTCGCATTCGGTGCCATGGTGCTTGTGCCGCTTCTGACGGGACTGAACCCGGCTTTGGCATTATTGGGCGCAGGCTTGGGCACTTTGTTGTTCCAATTGGTTACCAAACGTAAAGTGCCGATTTTCCTCGGCTCTTCTTTTGCCTTTATTGCACCGATTATCTACTCCATCGGCGAATGGGGCCTGCCTTCTACCATGTTCGGCCTGTTTGCGGCAGGTTTCATGTACTTTGTCTTTGCCGCGCTAATTAGATGGCGCGGTCTAGATGCGGTACACAAGCTGTTGCCGCCCGTGGTTATCGGTCCGGTGATTATGGTAATCGGTTTGTCCGTGGCCGCTGCAGCCAGCAGCATGGCCATGGGTCAGGCGGATGGAAAACAGGTCATCGACTATATCGACTCGCTGATTCTGTCCGGCTTTACCTTTGCGGTAACCGTCATTGTTTCTGTCTTCGGCAGCAAAATGATGAAGCTGATTCCGATTCTGATCGGCGTGGCTTCAGGCTATGTGTTGGCTTTGATCATGGGCTTGGTCGATACCAGCGCCATCATCAACGCTCCTTGGTTTGCCGTCCCTCATTTTGAAACGCCTCAAGTCAACTGGCAGGCTGCCTTGTTTATGTTGCCCGTTGCCATCGCCCCGGCCATCGAACACATCGGCGGCATTATGGCCATCGGTAATGTAACCGGCAAAAACTACACTAAAGACCCGGGCTTGGACAAAACCCTCGCCGGCGACGGCTTGGGCGTGTGCGTGGCCGGTTTGATCGGCGGCCCGCCTGTGACCACTTACGGTGAAGTGACCGGCGCGGTGATGATTACCAAAAACAGCAACCCCGTTATCATGACTTGGGCGGCAATTTTTGCGATTTTCATGGCATTTTTCGGTAAGTTCAACGCGTTTTTGGCTTCGATTCCTATGCCGGTTATGGGCGGCATTATGTTGCTGCTGTTCGGTACAATCGCCTCTTTGGGCATCAAAACATTGATTGATGCGAAAGTCGATTTGATGCAGCCGAAAAATCTGGTTATCGTCAGTTCCGTATTGACGACAGGTATCGGCGGCATGATTATCAAAGTAGGTACTTTGAGCTTCGCCGGTGTAGGTTTATGCGCCGTATTGGCCATTATCCTGAACTGCGTTTTGCCCAATACAAAATCAGAAGAAGCATAAATAGCTGGCTCATAAACTCAAAGGCCGTCTGAAAATGAGATTTCAGACGGCCTTTTTATTACGCTTTATACAATGAAAAATGCCGGAGACTTAACCATCTCCGGCATTTTTGAATAAGGTGGCGAGCCGAACCCCCGGCACTGGCTCATCAGAGTGGGCTGCTGGCTTCCGCCCCTGACCCGGTGTTCCGAATTACCATGCGGGGAGACCCGCCATAGAAGAAACGCATTATAGCGGTTTTACAGAAAAACTCAAGCGATAAAATCT
>NZ_JBQCWY010000605.1:0-1856 GCF_051956955.1 Neisseria sp. P0021.S005
ACATTAATTACACAGCACTACATTTTTGCTATAATTGCCACCATTCACTCCCCACCCAAACCCAAACCCAAAAGAAGAGGAAAAGCCATGGGTATCAAAGTTGCCATCAACGGCTACGGCCGCATCGGCCGCCAAGTAGTGCGCGCTATTTTTGACTACAAACTGCAAGACCAACTCGACATCGTTGCCATCAACGCCAGCGGCAGCATCGAGACCAACGCCCACCTGACCAAATTTGACACTGTTCACGGCCGCTTCAACTCTGAAGTTTCCCACGATGAGAAACACCTCATCATCGACGGTAAAAAAATCCCTTACTTCTCTACCCGCAACCCAGCCGAATTGCCATGGGGCGAATTGGGCGTTGACCTGGTAATGGAATGTACTGGCGCGTTCACCAGCAAAGAGAAAGCCAAAATCCACTTGGAAAGCGGCGCGAAAAAAGTGCTGATTTCCGCTCCCGGCGGCGATGACGTAGACGCAACCATCGTTTACGGCGTAAACGACGACGTGATTACCGACGACATGACCGTTATCTCCAACGCGTCTTGTACCACCAACTGCCTGGCACCTGTGGCCAAAGTATTGAACGAAAACATCGGTATCGTAAACGGCGTGATGACCACCATCCATGCGCTGACCAACGACCAAACCGTAACCGACGTACGCCACAAAGACCTGCGCCGTGCGCGTAGCGGTGTGGAAAACATGATTCCGACCAAAACCGGCGCTGCAAAAGCCGTCGGTTTGGTATTGCCGGACCTGAAAGGCAAACTCGACGGCCTCGCCATCCGCGTACCGACCGTCAACGTTTCCCTGGTTGACCTGAGCTTCCAAGCAGGCCGCGACACTTCCGCCGAAGAAATCAACGCGCTGATGAAAGCCGCTTCCGAAGAAGGCCGTCTGAAAGGCGTATTGGCCTACAATACCCTGCCGCTGGTTTCTATGGACTTCAACCACACTACCCAAGCCAGCACATTCGACTCTACGCTGACTAAAGTCACCGCAGGCAAAATGGTTAAAGTGTTCGCATGGTACGACAACGAGTGGGGCTTCAGCTGCCAAATGCTGAACACCGCGCGCCGTATGTTCGGTTTGGAAGTACGTCCGTTCTAATCGGCTTCCAACACAAAGGCCGTCTGAAACATCTTTTCAGACGGCCTTTTGTATTTCCTTTAAAATATCGCATTCCCATTTATTTTCAGACGGCCTCTTCATGTTTCCCAACGAATCCGCCCCCAACCTCCTGCAAGGCTTAAACCCCGAACAACTCTCCGCCGTAACCTGGCCGCCGCAATCCGCCCTCGTTTTGGCAGGCGCAGGCAGCGGCAAAACGCGCGTACTGACCACGCGTATCGCCTGGCTTTTGCAAAGCGGACAAGCCAGCGTGCACAGCATTATGGCGGTAACGTTTACCAACAAAGCCGCCAAAGAAATGCAGACCCGTTTGGGCGCAATGATTCCAGTCAACATCCGCGCCATGTGGCTCGGCACGTTCCACGGCCTCTGCCACCGCTTTTTGCGCCTGCACCACCGCGACGCAGGCCTGCCCTCTTCCTTCCAAATCCTCGACAGCGGCGACCAACTTTCCCTGATCAAACGCCTGCTCAAAAGCCTCAACATCGCCGAAGAAATCATCGCACCGCGTTCATTGCAAGGCTTTATCAACGCGCAAAAAGAATTCGGTTTACG
The DNA here is from genome assembly GCF_051956955.1 of Neisseria sp. P0021.S005. Classification (NCBI taxonomy): domain Bacteria; kingdom Pseudomonadati; phylum Pseudomonadota; class Betaproteobacteria; order Neisseriales; family Neisseriaceae; genus Neisseria; species Neisseria sp. P0021.S005. The sequence goes on from NZ_JBQCWY010000605.1 coordinate 1,693, forward strand.
CGCTTCCGTCTTGAGCGCACCTGATCCGCACACACGTCGCATGATTGAGTGCTACGCCGAATACGACAAAATCTGCCAACGCGAAGGCGTGGTCGATTTTGCCGAACTCATGCTCCGCAGCTACGAAATGCTGCAAAACAACGAAATCCTGCGCCAGCACTACC
>NZ_JBQCWY010000606.1:0-1856 GCF_051956955.1 Neisseria sp. P0021.S005
AGCAAAAAGCGCGTGATACACAGGATGGCAATAGCGTCTGCCAATAATAAGAGCAAGTCGCCGCGCATGTTCAGACGGCCTTATATTGTTGCGCCATTTCTTGCGAACGTTTGACGCAGGCTTCTACACCCTGTTCGATGGCTTCGGCAACGTGACGGGCTTTGAAGGTTTCGATGGCTTCGTGTGTCGTGCCGCCTTTGGAAGTTACGTTTTGCTGTAATTGTGCGAATGCTTCGCCGGTTTGTTCGGCCAAAGCCACTGCGCCTTTAAATGTGGCGAGGCTCAGTTCGCGTGCATCTTGTTCGTTGAAACCTTGTGCCAAAGCCGCATTTTGGAGCGCGCCCAACAGATAGAAAACATAGGCGGGGCCGCTGCCGCTGATGCCGGTAATATTGTGGAGTTGCTCTTCCTCGTTCAGCCAAATGGTCGTGCCGACAGAGCGCATGATGCCGTCGGCAGCTGTACGGTCGGCTTCTGAAACGCCTGCATCGGCAAACATACCGGATACGCCCAAGCCGATTTTGGCCGGCGTATTGGGCATGATGCGTACGATACGGCGTGTGCCGCCCAGATAATGGCTGAGGGTATCGATGGACAAACCTGCCGCTACAGACAACACCAGCGCGCCATTCAAACGGATGTTTTGACAGGCTACCTGCATGTCTTGCGGTTTGACGGCGAGAATGAGGACATCGTCCGCACTCAATTCGGGCAGGTTTTCAGAAGTGGCTACGCCCAATTCTTGCACCAGTTGTGCACGTCTTTCGGCGCCGCGTTCGACAATGTGGACACGATAGCCGTCTTGTTTGACCAAACTGCCTGCAATGGCAGTCGCCATATTGCCGCCGCCTAAAAAGTAGATGTTCATAAATTTCCTTAATTTTTTAAATGAGATACATTTGCTGAGGTCGTCTGAAATACCGTTTCCATCATACCGACAAAATTTCAGACGACCTTTTCACCAACGGACGCTTTCGGGCAGTGATGTTCGGTATAAACCCTGTTTTTCCAAACAATCCAATCCTTCTTTTTTAAAAGTTTCCGCTAAAGGGCGTTTATCGCGGGTTTGCCAAGCTAGCCCGCAAGCTTCAAACTTTTTGATTTTCCTACTGAAATAATCATTAGCTGCGGTACGATAAGCATTATCGTCAATAGAATAATTCCCGTCCGCCAAACGCTTCCCGCGGAAATCCTCAATAGAAGGCGGCGGTTCGCCTTTAATTTCCCAAAAATCTATTGCTGCCGGCTTTTTGGGTTTGCACCAGCCCGATAAGGATTCACATTGATACCAGCCCATCAACCGACAACCCGTTAAGGTCAAACCAAGCAAAACGACCGAGATAATCTGTTTCATTGGCTGCCTTCTCCTTTTTGTTTTTGTTCCCGTCTGCCGAAAATCGCGCTGCCGATGCGGACATGGGTTGCGCCGCATTCTACCGCGATTGGCATATCTCCGGACATACCCATAGACAAAACATCTGCTTCGACGCCTGCCGCATTCAACTCGGCCAACAACCGCTGCATGGTATGAAACTGACTGCGCAACTCATCGTCGCTGCTGTCGGCCTTGGCCACACACATCAATCCGCATACTTTAATATTCGGCAACTTGGCCACTTCAAGGGCCAGCGCAATCGCTTCTGCGGGCGCTACGCCGTGTTTCGCCTCTTCCGCGGCAATGTTCACTTCAATACACACCTGCAACGGCGGTATTTCAGACGGCCTTTGCTCACTCAAGCGCCGCGCCGTTTTCAGACGGCCTATCGTATGCACCCAATGTGCGCGTTCGGCCACAAATTTGGTTTTATTAGACTGCACATCGCCGATAACGTGCCAAACAATATCCGGCAAATCGG
>NZ_JBQCWY010000607.1:0-1853 GCF_051956955.1 Neisseria sp. P0021.S005
CAACTTTGTTTTCTTGTTTCTCTTTATCGCCGACAACGATTTGATAAGGGAAACGGTATTGGCTGTTGTCACGGATTTTGTAACCGATTTTTTCGTTACGCAAATCCAATTCGACACGGAAGCCTGCTGCCTGTAATTTAGCAGCCACTTCGCGACAATAATCTGCTTGGTTTTCGGTGATATTCATAATCACCATTTGAACCGGAGCAAGCCACAATGGGAATGAGCCTGCATGGTTTTCAATCAGAATACCGATGAAGCGCTCCAATGAACCCAAAATAGCACGGTGCAACATTACAGGACGCGCACGGTCGTTGTTTTCTGTTACATATTCTGCATTCAAACGCTCCGGCAATACGAAGTCCAACTGCAGGGTACCGCACTGCCAAGAGCGACCCAAGGCATCTTTGACATGGTACTCAATCTTAGGACCATAGAATGCACCTTCGCCAGGCAACTCTTCCCACTCTACGCCGCAAGCAGTCAATGCGTCACGCAGGCCTTGTTCGGCTTTATCCCAAACTTCGTCAGAACCTGCACGTTGTTCAGGACGGAGGGACAACTTCACAGCAACATCATGGAAGCCGAATTGTTTGTAAATACGAACCAATAATTCATTGAATGCACGTGCCTCATCGACGATTTGATCTTCGGTACAGAAGATATGCGCATCATCTTGCACAAAACCGCGAACACGCATCAGACCATGCAACGCACCGCTTGGTTCATTGCGGTGGCAAGAACCAAACTCAGCCAAACGCATCGGCAAATCGCGATATGAGCGCAAGCCGTTATTGAAAATTTGCACATGACCCGGACAGTTCATCGGTTTAACCGCGTATTCGCGTTTTTCGGAACTGGTCACGAACATATTGTCTTTATAGTTTTCCCAGTGGCCGGATTTTTCCCAGAAGGTTTTATCCATAATCTGAGGCGTTTTTACCTCTTTATAACCGGCAGCATTCAGCTCTTTGCGCATATGCTGCTCAATCACTTGCCACAAAGTCCAGCCTTTAGGATGCCAGAACACCATGCCCGGCGCTTCATCTTGCAGGTGGAACAAATCCAATTGTTTACCCAGCTTACGGTGGTCGCGTTTTTCCGCTTCCTCGATGCGTTGGATATAGGCTTTTAATTCGTCTTTGCTTGCCCAAGCCGTACCGTAAATACGTTGCAACATTTCATTGTTGCTGTCGCCGCGCCAGTATGCGCCTGCCAGCTTGGTCAGCTTGAAGTTTTTCAAGAAACGGGTATTGGGAACGTGAGGACCGCGGCACATATCGACGTATTCTTGATGATGATACATGCCCATTGCTTCCACTTCAGGCATGTCTTCAATCAGACGCAATTTATACTCTTCGCCGCGATCTTGGAAAATTTTGATGGTTTCTGCACGAGGCGTCATCACTTTAATAATGTCATAGTCTTGTGCAATCAACTCTTTCATGCGCGCTTCGATGGCTGCTACATCATCAGGCGTAAATGGTTTTTCAGTTGCGATATCGTAATAGAACCCGTCTTCAATCACCGGGCCGATAACCATTTTGGCATCTGGGTAGAGCTGCTTGACCGCATGACCGACCAAGTGCGCGCAGGAGTGGCGGATAATTTCCACGCCTTCTTTGTCTTTAGGCGTAATGATTTGAACGTGGGCATCTTCGGTAATCGGATCGCAAGCATCCACCAATTTACCGTTAACCTTGCCCGCTACCGTTGCCTTTGCCAAACCTGCACCGATAGACGCTGCAATTTGCGCCACGGTAACGGGTGATTCATATTGGCGGACCGAACCGTCCGGCAAGGTAATGTTCAACATCAGAAAGCTCCAAAACATTAAAAAATAACGGCATAAA
>NZ_JBQCWY010000608.1:0-1850 GCF_051956955.1 Neisseria sp. P0021.S005
TCCTTATACCGACCTGCGCGAAGCCCTAACCCGCTACGCTGCCGGACACCTCGCACGCGGCATCAAAAACGGCACCATCAAACCATTGGGCGAAATGTTGACCGAAAAATCCTTCATCAACGCCCTGATCGGCCTGATGGCAACCGGCGGCTCGACCAACCACACCATGCACCTCGTTGCCATGGCACGTGCCGCAGGCGTGATTTTGAACTGGGACGACTTCGACGAAATTTCCTCCATCATCCCATTGCTGATCCGCGTGTACCCCAACGGCAAAGCCGACGTGAACCACTTTACCGCAGCAGGCGGCCTGCCTTTCGTTATCCGCGAATTGCTGGACGCAGGCTTATTGCACGACGATGTCGATACCGTCGTCGGACACGGTATGCGCCACTACACCAAAGAGCCTTTCCTCATCGACGGCAAACTCGAATGGCGCGAAGCCCCCGAAACCAGCGGCAACGATGACATCCTGCGCAAAGCCGACAATCCGTTCTCCCCAGACGGTGGTTTGCGCCTGATGAAAGGCAACATCGGTCGCGGCGTGATTAAAGTATCTGCCGTGCGCGAAGGTTGCCGCATCATTGAAGCGCCCGCCATCGTATTCAACGACCAACGCGAAGTGTTGGCTGCGTTTGAACGCGGCGAGTTGGAACGCGATTTCGTCTGCGTTGTCCGCTACCAAGGCCCGCGTGCCAACGGTATGCCCGAATTGCACAAACTGACCCCGCCTTTGGGCATCCTGCAAGACCGCGGTTTTAAAGTGGCGCTGCTGACTGACGGCCGTATGTCCGGTGCATCCGGCAAAGTGCCTGCATCCATCCACATGACGCCTGAAGCCCTGATGGGCGGCAATATCGCCAAAATCCGTACCGGCGACCTGATCCGCTTCGACTCCGTTACCGGCGAACTCAACGTCCTGATTAACGAAGCCGAATGGAATGCCCGCGAAGTCGAACGCATCGATTTGAGCGCTAACCAACAAGGTTGCGGCCGCGAACTTTTCGCCAACTTCCGCAGCATGACCAGTAGCGCAGAAACCGGTGCTATGAGCTTCGGCGGCGAATTTGCCTAAACCATTTTCAGACGGCCTTTTAAAACAATCAGGCCGTCTGAAACCATGTTAACAACCCTATTACGATACAGTCCCCAACGGAGACCTAAAATGTCCAAACTGACCCCTCGTGAAATTCTGACAGCCGGCGCAGTTGTGCCTGTGATGGCGATTGACGACTTGAGCACCGCCGTCGATTTGTCCCACGCCCTTGTCGAAGGCGGCATCCCCACCCTCGAAATCACCCTGCGCACCCCCGTCGGCCTCGACGCCATCCGCCTGATTGCCAAAGAAGTGCCTAACGCCATCGTCGGCGCGGGTACGGTAACCAATCCCGAACAGCTCAAAGCCGTCGAAGACGCAGGCGCAGTTTTCGCCATCAGCCCTGGTTTGCACGAATCCCTCGCCAAAGCCAGCCACAACAGCGGCATCCCCCTGATTCCCGGCGTTGCCACTCCGGGCGAAGTCCAACTGGCTTTGGAACACGGTATCGACACCCTCAAACTCTTCCCTGCCGAAGTCGTTGGCGGCAAAGCCATGCTCAAAGCACTCTATGGCCCTTATGCCGACGTTCGCTTCTGCCCGACCGGCGGCATCAGCCTGGTAACTGCACCCGAGTACTTAGCGCTGCCTAATGTCTTGTGCGTCGGCGGCTCATGGCTGACTCCGAAAGAAGCCATCAAAAACAAAGACTGGGATACCATCACCCGTCTGGCTCGCGAAGCTGCCGCTTTGAAACCAAAAGCCTAATCAGGTTATTAAGTTAAAAGAGAAAAGGCCGTCTGAATATGATTTC
>NZ_JBQCWY010000609.1:0-1848 GCF_051956955.1 Neisseria sp. P0021.S005
ATACGTCTTACAACATGCCTGCCCAATCCGAACGCCTCCATTTTTCCGAACGCTGGCTCAACGCCTACGAACGCTACCGCTATCGCCGCCATATCCACGCCTTCCGCCTCGGCTTGGCAATCGTGTTCTCCACCCTGTTGGCGAAAGTCTTCCACCTGCAACACGGCGAGTGGATCGGCATGACCGTCTTTGTCGTCCTCGGCATGCTGCAATTCCAAGGCGCGATTTACTCCAAAGCGGTCGAACGCATGCTCGGCACGGCCATCGGTTTGGGTGTTGGGTTGACCGTTTTATGGTTGAACCAACATTATTTGCAAGACGACGTTTTCTTCTATCTGATTATCGGTGCCGCCAGCGCAGTGGCCGGTTGGTCTGCGGTCGGCAAAAACGGCTATGTCGCCATGCTTGCCGGTTTGACCATGTGCATGCTCATCGGCGACAGCAGCCACCACTGGCTCGACAGCGGCCTGATGCGCGCCATGAACGTTTTGATTGGTGCCGCCATCGCCATTGCCGCCGCCAAACTCCTGCCCCTGCGCTCCACCCTGATGTGGCGCTTCATGCTTGCCGACAACCTCACCGACTGCGCCAAAATGATTGCCGAAATCAGCAACGGCAAGCGCATGACGCGCGAGCGCTTGGAGCAAAACATGATTAAAATGCGCAAAATCAACGCCCGCATGGTCAAAAGCCGCAGCCATCTGGCCGCAACATCCGGCGAAAGCCACATCAGCAACAATATGATGGAAGCCATGCAACATGCCCACCGCAAAATCGTCACCACCACCGAGCTGCTCCTGACCACCGCCGCCAAACTGCGCGCGCCCACGCTCAACGAAAGCGAAATCCGCCTGCTCGACCGCCATTTCAACCAACTCCAACGCGAACTGCGCCTGACCGTACGTCTCATCAAAGGCCACTACGCCCGCCGCATCCGCATCGATACTTCGCTCAATACCGAACTAAGCAAACCGGCCGCCCGCCTGCATTACGACTGGCAAGGCTTCCTCTGGCTCAGTACCAATATGCGTAACGAAATCGCCGCATTGGTGATCCTGTTGCAACGTTCGCGCAATAAATGGTTGGACAAAAAAGAATTGCAACGCCTGAAAGAATACCTGCGTAACGATACCGATCCGGAGTAACAATAGGCCGTCTGAAAAACGCAAACCCAAAATAAAAGACAAAAACGAATTAGCCGCCGATAACATCGGCCAATAAAAAAGGCCGTCTGAAACCCAATGGTTCAGACGGCCTTTCAATCAATCCAAGCAACAATAAATACCGCATAAAGCAAAATCCCCTGCGATTGCAGGGGATTTTTATATTTGGTTGCGGGAGCAGGATTCGAACCTACGACCTTCGGGTTATGAGCCCGACGAGCTACCATGCTGCTCCATCCCGCGTCAGAAGTTGTAACTATACGGAAAGACGGAATCGCTGTCAAGCGTTTTTGACAGAAAATGCGAAAAACGCCGCTTTACAAAAAACCGTCCGCATGGTTTAATTTTTCGTTAATAAAGAAACAGGGGTGCTGCTTTCAAACCGAGCGGCTGAGAAATACCCTTTACACCCGAACAGGATAATACCTGCGTGGGGAGTTTCGGCAAATGTGTTTTTAGACGGTTGATTGAAGATATCCACAAGGCCGTCTGAAAAAAAGCAATGCTCCTGTTTCCATTTCATAACCGAAAAACAGGAGCAATTTTTTATGACTACCGCTAAAAAAACCGGCGATGAGGCGCGCCGTCTTTCCGACTTGAGCGAAGACATCGGCATCCGCTTCCAATATCCCAATTCCAACCGCGTCTATATCCCGGGCAGCCGCGCCGACATCCGCGTGCCTTT
>NZ_JBQCWY010000610.1:0-1845 GCF_051956955.1 Neisseria sp. P0021.S005
TACCGATTTTGATGGCATCAAACTCTTCTTCCATGCCGGCAGTTTGCAACGGATTAAATAAGTTCAACAAATTCATTTTTGCTCCTTGAAGGAAGTATTTTTACCGCATGGCGGATTTTCGATATTGGGAAACGGTACTTTTGATTTCAGATGGCCTAAATGCCGATTGCTTCATTCTTATTCTGAAACCGCTTTTTCAGACGACCTTAAAAGGCCGTCTGAAAACTTCTGTTTAGTAGCGTTCCAAATCGATATCCAAGCCCAGTGAGCGAATCTCTTTAACCAATACGTTGAAGGATTCAGGCATACCGGCATCGATTTTGTGTTCACCTTTGACGATATTTTCGTACATTTTGGTACGGCCGTTCACGTCGTCAGACTTCACAGTCAGCATCTCTTGCAGCGTGTATGCCGCGCCGTATGCTTCCAATGCCCAAACCTCCATCTCGCCGAAACGTTGGCCACCGAACTGAGCTTTACCGCCCAAAGGCTGCTGGGTAACCAAACTGTATGGACCGGTAGAACGGGCGTGCATTTTTTCGTCAACCAAGTGGTGCAGTTTCAGATAGTGCATCACACCGACTGTAACCTTGCGGTCAAATGCTTCGCCGGAACGGCCGTCATACAGCGTGATTTGAGTTTTACTGTCGTTGAAGCCCAGTTTCTCAACCTCAGGATCTTCACTTGGGTAAGCCAAGTTCAACATTTCGCGGATTTCAGACTCTTTCGCACCGTCGAATACAGGAGAGGCGAAAGACGCACCTTTGCGCAGGTTAGAAGCCAATTCGATGATTTCTTCATCTGTCAGGCTGTCTAAATCTTCTTTCTTACCGCTACCGTTGTAGAGTTTGTTCAAGAATTCACGCAGCTCGCTGGCTTTGCGTTGCTCTTTCAGCATACGATCGATGCGTTCACCGATACCTTTTGCCGCCCAACCCAAGTGAACTTCCAAAATCTGACCAATGTTCATACGGGAAGGTACGCCCAATGGGTTCAGTACAATGTCTACCGGACGGCCGTCAGCCATGTAAGGCATGTCTTCCACCGGCAGAATGCGTGATACCACACCTTTGTTACCGTGGCGACCCGCCATTTTGTCACCGGCTTGCAGACGGCGTTTGATGGCGATAAATACTTTCACCATTTTTTGTACGCCCGGTTGCAGCTCGTCGCCTTGGGTCAGTTTTTTCTTCTTGATCTCATACAACTCATCCGCTTCTTCGCGTTTTTGTTGCAGGCTCAATTTAATCAGTTCCAACTGTTTGGCCAAATCTTCGTCAGCCAAACGGATGTCAAACCAATCATGTTTGCTGGACAGGCTCGCCAAATATTCGGTAGTGATTTCACTGCCTTTAGCCAGCTTCATCGGACCACCATTGGCTTTTTGACCAACAATCATACGCTCGATACGGTCAAATGCGTCGTTATCAAAAATACGCAACTGGTCGCTCAAGTCTTGACGGTAACGTTTCAGCTCAGAATCAATAATGGATTGAGCACGTTTGTCGCGTTGAATACCTTCACGAGTAAAGACTTGAACATCGATAACGGTACCGCTCATGCCGGTAGGCATACGCAATGAAGTATCTTTTACGTCAGACGCTTTTTCACCGAAGATGGCACGCAGCAGTTTTTCTTCAGGAGTCAGTTGGGTTTCGCCTTTAGGTGTTACTTTACCTACCAAGACGTCACCAGCTTCTACTTCTGCACCAATATATACGATACCGGATTCATCCAAACGGTTTTGCATACGCTCAGACAAGTTCGGAATATCGCGGGTAATGTCTTCCGCACCCAGTTTAGTGTCACGTGCGACAACGTTCAGCTCTTCAATGTGAATCGAAG
>NZ_JBQCWY010000611.1:0-1845 GCF_051956955.1 Neisseria sp. P0021.S005
TACCGATTTTGATGGCATCAAACTCTTCTTCCATGCCGGCAGTTTGCAACGGATTAAATAAGTTCAACAAATTCATTTTTGCTCCTTGAAGGAAGTATTTTTACCGCATGGCGGATTTTCGATATTGTGAAACGGTACTTTTGATTTCAGACGGCCTAAATGCCGATTGCTTCATTCTTATTCTGAAACCGCTTTTTCAGACGACCTTGAAAGGCCGTCTGAAAACTTCTGTTTAGTAACGTTCCAAATCGATATCCAAGCCCAGTGAGCGAATCTCTTTAACCAATACGTTGAAGGATTCAGGCATACCGGCATCGATTTTGTGTTCGCCTTTGACGATGTTTTCGTACATTTTGGTACGGCCGTTCACGTCGTCAGACTTCACAGTCAGCATCTCTTGCAGCGTGTATGCCGCGCCGTATGCTTCCAATGCCCAAACCTCCATCTCACCGAAACGTTGGCCACCGAACTGAGCTTTACCGCCCAGAGGCTGCTGGGTAACCAGACTGTATGGACCGGTAGAACGGGCGTGCATTTTTTCGTCAACCAAGTGGTGCAGTTTCAGATAGTGCATCACACCGACTGTAACCTTGCGGTCAAATGCTTCGCCTGAACGGCCGTCATACAGCGTGATTTGAGTTTTACTGTCATTGAAGCCCAGTTTCTCAACCTCAGGATCTTCGCTTGGGTAAGCCAAGTTCAACATTTCGCGGATTTCAGACTCTTTCGCACCATCGAATACAGGAGAGGCGAAAGATGCACCTTTACGCAGGTTGGAAGCCAATTCGATGATTTCTTCATCTGTCAGGCTGTCCAAATCTTCTTTCTTACCGCTACCGTTGTAGAGTTTGTTCAAGAATTCACGCAGCTCGCTGGCTTTGCGTTGCTCTTTCAGCATTCGGTCGATGCGTTCGCCGATACCTTTTGCCGCCCAACCCAAGTGAACTTCCAAAATCTGACCGATGTTCATACGGGAAGGTACGCCCAATGGGTTCAGTACGATGTCTACCGGACGGCCGTCAGCCATGTAAGGCATGTCTTCCACTGGCAGAATGCGTGATACCACGCCTTTGTTACCGTGGCGACCCGCCATTTTGTCACCGGCTTGCAGACGGCGTTTGATGGCGATAAATACTTTCACCATTTTTTGTACGCCTGGTTGCAGCTCATCGCCTTGGGTCAGTTTTTTCTTCTTGATCTCATACAACTCATCCGCTTCTTCGCGTTTTTGTTTCAGGCTCAATTTAATCAGTTCCAACTGTTTGGCCAAATCTTCGTCAGCCAGACGGATGTCAAACCAATCATGTTTGCTGGACAGGCTTGCCAAATATTCGGTAGTAATTTCGCTGCCTTTAGCCAGCTTCATCGGACCACCATTGGCTTTTTGACCAACAATCATACGCTCGATACGGTCGAATGCGTCATTATCGAAAATACGTAATTGATCGCCCAAATCTTGACGGTAACGTTTCAATTCAGAATCAATAATGGATTGAGCACGTTTGTCGCGTTGGATACCTTCACGAGTAAAGACTTGAACGTCGATAACGGTACCGCTCATGCCGGTAGGCATACGCAATGAAGTATCTTTTACATCAGATGCTTTTTCACCGAAGATGGCACGCAGCAGTTTTTCTTCAGGAGTCAGTTGGGTTTCGCCTTTAGGTGTTACTTTACCTACCAAGACGTCACCTGCTTCTACTTCTGCACCGATATACACGATACCGGATTCATCCAAACGGTTTTGCATACGCTCAGACAAGTTCGGAATATCGCGGGTAATGTCTTCCGCACCCAGTTTAGTGTCACGTGCGACAACGTTCAGCTCTTCAATGTGAATCGAAG
>NZ_JBQCWY010000612.1:0-1844 GCF_051956955.1 Neisseria sp. P0021.S005
TCCGCGCTAGGGTTTTGCGGCTGGCGGGACGGCTGCCGAGGTTGAGGTTGGCGATTTCCTGAATCGGGCTAGTTTGCAGGAAGTAGTCGATGAAGTCGGGGTGGGTAATCAGTTCGCGGTAGTATTTGAACGATACGTCCGACAAATCCTGCATCAGTTTGGCATCAGGGTCTTTTTTGTCCGGCAGGATGCTGGCTTCCAAAGTCGCGGCGACCAAGGTTTCCAAGTTGCGTTGGGCATTGCCCGGGTCGGCGTATTTGGCGGTAATGACTTCGCCTTGCTCGGTAATGCGGATTTGTCCGGCAACGCTGCCTGCGGGTTGCGCCAAAATGGCTTGGTAAGACGGGCCGCCGCCGCGGCCTACGCTGCCGCCGCGGCCGTGGAACAGGCGCATGCGTACATCGTATTTTTTGAAGAGTTCGACCAAGCCCAATTCGGCCTGATACAGACACCATGAGCTGGTAACGTAGCCGCCGTCTTTGTTGGAGTCGGAGTAGCCGAGCATGATTTCTTGGATGTTGCCGCGACTTTCGAGCAGGGCGTCATACCAGTCGAGGCGGAACATGGTTTCCATGACCGGACAGGCGTTTTCGAGCGCTTCGATGGTTTCAAACAGAGGCACGATGTTGATGCGGCTGCGCGGTTTGCCGTTTTCAACCGTCAACAGGCCGCTTTCTTTCAGCAGCAATGCCAAGGCGAGTAGGTCGCTGGGTTGTTCGCAGTTGGAAATAATGCTTTGCGTCACGGCATCTTCGCCGAATTCGTCTTTGATTTTGCGTGCTTCGTTGAAAATTGCCAGCTCGTGGCGGGTATGGTCGCTGTATGTGATGAACGGGCTGTACAACGGGCGTTGATGGCTCAATTCGCGCAACAGGGCGGCTTGTTTTTGCTCTTCGTTCAGGCTGTTGTAGTCTTCCAAACCTGCGTGTTGGAAAAGCTCGGCAACCACATCGGCGTGTTTGCCTGCGTGTTGGCGCAGGTCGAGCGGCATCATGTGGAAACCGAACACGGACACGCTGCGGATAATGTCGGCCAGACGGCCTTCTGCCAGCAGTTGGCTGCCGTTTTCGTGGAGCGAGCGTTGCAGTTTTTTCAGGTCGTTGAGGAACTCTTCAACCGTGGCATAAGGCTCGAGGAAGCCGAATTTGCAGCCCATGCCCAAACCGAGTGAACGTGCCTTGCCCATAGCGCGTGCCATGATGTAGGCGATGGCGCGGCGGTAGGGTTCTTCGGCGCGGGCGATTTCTTCATCGGGAGACTGGGCGGAAAGTGCCATCACATCGTCATTGACTTTGACGCGGCGGATGGAGAGCGGCAATTCGCGGTAGAGTTTGTCGAGTTCGCCGCGATAGAAACGGAATACGGCGTCGGCATGCCGTCTGAACGCAAAACGCAAGGTTTCGGCAGAAACGAACGGGTTGCCGTCGCGGTCGCCGCCGATCCAGCCGCCGATTTTAAGGATATTCGGAACGCGGACGCCGGGATAGGCCGTCTGAAAATCGCGTTCCATTGTGCGGTAGAGTTTAGGCAGGGCTTCAAAGAAGCTCATCGGGAAGATGGATACACCGTTGTTGATCTCGTCGTTGACGCTAAGTTTGTGGCGGCGCGTTTCGCTGGTCTGCCACAAGCCCAAAAGGACTGTGTCGATTTCGCGGCGCAATTGAGCCAGTGCATCAGGATTAGTGCAGCGTTCGCGTTGCGGCAGCAGCGCGCGGATGCGGCGGTTGAAGCTCAAGACGGTTTGGCGTTGCACCTCGGTCGGGTGCGCGGTCAAAACGGCGGTAACGACCGTGTTGTCCAGTTGTTGTTGCACCGCTTTGCCGTTGACTTTTCCGGCTTTGAGC
>NZ_JBQCWY010000613.1:0-1841 GCF_051956955.1 Neisseria sp. P0021.S005
AAGACGATTGCGGTACTTCAGACGGCTTTGTCATGAAAGCAGTAGTACAAGGCGGTGACGTAATTGAAGCGTTGCGCGATCGTATTTTAGGCCGTGTTACAGCATCAGATGTTGTTGATCCTTCAACAGGAGAAACATTGGTTGAGGCAGGTACATTGCTGACTGAGAAATTAGTCGATATCATTGACCAATCTGGTGTTGACGAGGTTAAAGTCCGTACGCCAATTACTTGTAAAACCCGTCATGGTTTGTGTGCACACTGTTATGGCCGCGACTTGGCGCGCGGTAAACTGGTTAACGCTGGTGAAGCTGTAGGTGTGATTGCTGCACAATCCATTGGTGAGCCAGGTACTCAGCTGACCATGCGTACGTTCCACATTGGTGGTGCGGCATCTCGTGCGGCGGCAGCCAGCCAAGTAGAAGCTAAATCCAATGGTACAGCACGTTTCAGCAGTCAAATGCGTTATGTTGCCAACAACAAAGGCGAGTTGGTTGTCATTGGCCGTTCTTGTGAAGTAGTGATTCACGACGATATCGGTCGCGAACGTGAACGTCACAAAGTACCTTACGGTGCAATCCTGCTGGTACAAGACGGCGAAGCCATTAAAGCTGGTCAAACCTTGGCAACTTGGGATCCGCATACCCGTCCGATGATCACCGAACATGCAGGTATGGTGAAATTCGAAAACGTGGAAGAGGGTGTTACCGTTGCGAAACAGACCGACGATGTAACTGGTTTGTCTACTTTGGTAGTGATTGACGGCAAACGTCGTTCCTCTAGTGCTTCTAAACTGTTGCGTCCGACTGTCAAACTGTTGGATGAAAATGGTCTGGAAATTTGCATTCCTGGTACGACTACCCCAGTTTCTATGGCATTCCCGGTCGGTGCGGTGATTACCATTCGTGAAGGTCAGGAAGTCGGTAAGGGTGATGTGTTGGCGCGTATTCCACAAGCGTCTTCTAAAACCCGCGATATTACCGGTGGTCTGCCACGCGTAGCCGAATTGTTTGAAGCACGCGTGCCGAAAGATGCAGGTATGTTGGCTGAAATTACCGGTACCGTTTCCTTCGGTAAAGAAACCAAAGGTAAACAGCGCCTGATTATTACCGACGTAGACGGTGTAGCATACGAAACCCTGATTTCTAAAGAGAAACAGATTCTGGTACACGATGGTCAAGTGGTAAACCGCGGTGAAACCATCGTAGACGGTGCCGTAGATCCACACGACATTCTGCGTCTGCAAGGTATCGAAGCATTGGCTCGCTACATTGTTCAAGAGGTACAAGAGGTTTACCGCCTGCAAGGTGTGAAGATTTCCGATAAACACATCGAAGTCATCATCCGTCAAATGCTGCGTCGAGTGAACATTGTCGATTCCGGTGATACAGAGTTCATTACCGGCGAACAAGTTGAGCGTGGCGATGTGATGCTTGCCAATGAAAAAGCCATGGCTGAAGACAAAGAGCCGGCACGTTACGAAAATGTGTTGCTGGGTATTACCAAAGCTTCCTTGTCTACAGACAGCTTCATTTCAGCGGCATCGTTCCAAGAAACAACCCGCGTCTTGACAGAGGCCGCTATTATGGGCAAACAAGACGAGCTGCGTGGTTTGAAAGAGAACGTAATTGTTGGTCGTTTGATTCCTGCCGGTACAGGTTTGACCTACCACCGCAGTCGCCATCAACAATGGCAGCAAGCCGATCAAGAAACTTCTGAAACCGAAGCTTCAGACGAATAATCCCTCGGGATTGTTGTGAAAATAAAACCGCAAGCCAGTCTTGCGGTTTTATTTTTTAGAGGACTTAAAAGAGGGTAGAGTTTAAGGCCGTCTGAATAAATA
>NZ_JBQCWY010000614.1:0-1841 GCF_051956955.1 Neisseria sp. P0021.S005
CCTGCTTGCCGATTGACGCATACGAAGAATAAGCCTGAATAGGTTTAAAATTGAACAGGCCGTCTGAAAATGAAAATAGTTTTCAGATGGCCTTTTGTTTGTTAAGATATTCCGCCCGAGAACGTACGTTTGTTTTGGGTAAAACAACAAATAAGACTTTCGGAAAGATAAACGGCGCATGCCTTTGTTTGCGGAGAAAACCAAAACAGCTTCCCATAACGATAAGCAAAAGGCCGTCTGAAAACAGGAGGATATGATGGACGAACTTTTTATTCAAACGCTGACGATTGCCGGCTCAGATTCCGGCGGCGGCGCGGGTATACAGGCGGATTTGAAGACATTTCAGATGCGCGGCGTGTTCGGTACCAGCGTACTGACCGCGGTTACCGCACAAAATACTTTGGGCGTATCGGCAGTGCATCCGATACCGACCGACATGATTGCCGCACAAATTGCCGCGATTCAGGAAGATTTCCAAATCCGCGCCTATAAAATCGGCATGCTGGGTACGGCGGAAATCATCGAATGCGTGGTGGAACAAACCGCCGAATGCGACTTCGGCAAACGCGTGTTGGATCCGGTCATGATTGCCAAAGGCGGTGCGCCGTTGTTGGAAAATTCAGCCGTCGAAGCCATGAAGCGCCTGCTGCTGCCACATACGGACGTATTGACCCCCAATCTGCCCGAAGCGCAGGCTTTGACGGGTATCAATATTGAAAACCGCCAAGATGCGGAACGCGCCGCCAAAATTCTTCAGGATTGGGGCGTGAAAAATGTGGTGATTAAAGGCGGCCATCTTGCCGACAGTCAAAGCGAATATTGCACCGACTGGCTGTTTACGCCATACGAAACCATCGAGCTGAACAGCAAACGTTTCCCGACGCCGCATACGCATGGCACGGGCTGCACGTTTTCTGCCTGCATTACTGCCGAGTTGGCAAAAGGGTTTAGCGTGCCCGAGGCGGTTCAAACGGCAAAAAACTATATTACCGCCGCCATTTCCCATCCTTTGGGCATCGGGGCAGGGCACGGACCGGTCAACCACTGGGCGTATCGGGACGAATAATGCGTTCAGACCAATTGTAATTGATTGTATTTTTCAGATGGCCTGACTAGGTTTATCACTTGAAATTGTTTACAATATCGGATTAATGCTTTTACGGATAAAAAAGACACCATGCAAGTTACTTCAAAATGGATAGACGGAATGTGCTTCGTCGGAACAACGGCAAACGGACACAGCGTTGTGATGGAAGGCGCGGCGGCTGAAGGCGAAGTCAAACGCGGCCCCAGCCCGATGGAAATGCTGTTGTTGGGTGTAGCAGGCTGTTCTAGCATCGATGTAGTGATGATTGCCGAGAAACAACGCCAAAAAATCACCGACTGCCGTGCCGAAGTGACTGCCAAACGCGCCGACACCGCGCCGCGCGTGTTTACCGAAATCCATATCCATTTCAAAGTGTATGGTCGGGATTTGCAAGAAAGCGCGATTGAACGCGCTGTACAGATGTCTGCCGAAAAATATTGCTCCGCATCGATTATGCTGGGCAAAGCGGCAAAAATGAGCCACAGCTTCGAGATCGTCGAAACAGAATAGGGCGGTTTCAGGGGGGGTGTCGGAGCGTGAAACGGCTGCCCACAAAAAAAGCAGATATATTCACGCATTAACATGAATATATCTGCTTGCTTTTTATTCCTTTTTCTCTATCTCTATCAGCCTTTATAACTTGGCTTGTTGACCTCATTGTGCAAGTTTCGTTTAACATTGTCAACAATTCTTAATTATATTTTAAACACCCCCGAAAGCTGCAGGTTTGTAAACGCTTGTGCCTTCATACGGA
>NZ_JBQCWY010000615.1:0-1838 GCF_051956955.1 Neisseria sp. P0021.S005
GGGATTCGATGTTTTCTAATTGCAGACCGGCAGTTTGAATGCTGCCGATTTGGAGGTTGGCCTCAATGTCGGGCAACCAGGATTTGGCCAGCAGGGAAGGAAGATTCAGTGATGGCTGGGTTTTCAGGTCTTCCAAGTAAGGGGTCAGATTGAGTTTTTGTAAGGCGATACCGGCGTCAAGGTGCGGACGCGGTTGGGCATCGCGTTGGTATTTAAAGGCCAAGGCAAGGGCTTGTCTGTCAAATGCGCCTTTCAGACGGCCTTCCCATGTATTGAGGCTGAAATTGGCCTGCCCTTCAAGTGTGCTGATGAATCGGGGGCGGGGAAGGCGGTTGATGGTGTCTTGCAGGGTGCTGAGGTGTAGTTTGGGTGCATCAATGCCTTTGCCTTTTTGCCAAACCAACGGACTGGAAAAGGTAAAGTTGGTTTGGAGGCGGTCGTTTTTATGGCTGCCTTTGAGTTCAAAATTGGCGGCGGTCAAAACGGTTGGATAGAGGTTGGTTTTGTCCAGTTTGAATGAACCGTCCCATTGGTTGTTTTCACTGCCGGCGGTCAATGCGCCGTTGAGTGTGTTGAGGTGCAAATAGCCGTTTTTGAATTGCAAGAGGGGAGAACGTGCGTTGATATGCAAGTTTTGATAGTCGCTTTCGGCTTGCAGATTGAAGTCGCGGAAAAGGGCGGTTCGGTCTTGCCAATTAAGGCTGCCTGCGATTTGGGCATCCAGCTTGTTTTTGAGTAATACGGTTTGCAGGTTTAATTTGAGGGCGGGGACGCTCCAGCCGGCATCATCTTGTACAAGATGGCCGGCCCCTTGCCAACTGATGGGGTTGCCTATGTTTTGCAGTATGCCGCTGATATCGAATGGACGGCCGTCTGAATCAGCTCTGCGCAGGGAAAATTGCAGATCGTTTAAGGCAATATCTTGCTCTTTATTGTGATAGCGGATGCTGGCGTTATTGATGATGACGCGGTTGAGCTGGAAGCTTTCTTTCGATGTATGGTTTTGTTGCAGGCAGGCAGGCAGGTGGTTTTTGGGACCCAGCGTCAGCGACGGATTGGAAAGAATCCATTTTTCAAGAATGGGGGCATCTGACCATAGGCTGCTCCAGCCAAAGCCCATTTTAGACTCGGCAATATTCAGCGTCGGCGTATCAGGTTCGGAAGAGGAAAGGCTGAGGTCTTTTAAAATAAGCGTAGGGCGCGGCAGCCATTTTCTGCTGATGTTGGCATTGTATTTGACTTGGCAGCCATGGGCAGAAAAGTTTTTCTGTATGAATGCGTCGATGTTTTCTGTATTGAATATGCGGAACATTAAGGCACTCAATACCGCCGTGAGGCATAAAAGCACGGCAATGCTGAAAACCAGGGTTTTCAGCCAAAATTTTCCTGAGTGCAACATGGAATGAACAGACAATTCAGATTCTCGCTTTGATGGGAGCTTTTAGGAGTGATTGGAAGTTTAAGCCTTGCTGCTTAAGCGTGTGGAAGTATAACACAGAGCGTGGGCATGTGTTTCAGACGGCATCGGTATGTTAATAAAAAACACCGCCCGAAGGCGGTGTTGATTTTAAGCATAAATTATTTACGCAGACCCAGGCGGGTAATCAGTGTACGGTAAGTATCAGGCTGAGTACGACGCAGGTAAGACAGCAGGCGACGACGTTGGCTAACCATTTTCAACAGGCCGCGACGGCTGTG
This sequence comes from Neisseria sp. P0021.S005, assembly GCF_051956955.1. Lineage (NCBI taxonomy): Bacteria > Pseudomonadati > Pseudomonadota > Betaproteobacteria > Neisseriales > Neisseriaceae > Neisseria > Neisseria sp. P0021.S005. The sequence continues at coordinate 1,699 of NZ_JBQCWY010000615.1, forward strand.
GTGGTCTTTAGGATTGGCTTTGAAGTGAGGAGTCAGGTCGTTGATGCGGAAAGTCAACAGAGCGACTTGTACTTCAGAAGAGCCGGTATCGCCTTCTTTGCGTTGGAAATCTTTAACAATTTGTGCTTTTTGTTCTACGG
>NZ_JBQCWY010000616.1:0-1836 GCF_051956955.1 Neisseria sp. P0021.S005
ACATCAATCGCTGTCGCGCCTGCATCGATACTGTTTTCAACGATTTCTTTTAAGGCGTTGGCAGGGCGTTCGACCACTTCGCCGGCGGCGATTTGGTTGACAAGATGGTCGGGCAGGGCGGCAATTCGGGACATCGGTTTCTTTCAAAAAAGCAACGGAGGAAGAGAAAATTACAGGTATTTGCGCATCAATTCGCATTCGACGCGGACAGTTTTGTTCAGCTGCAACACGGCAGTACCGAGCGACTCGTAGCGGTTGAGGCGATAGAAAGGCACGGAATTGAGCGAGGCATACAGTTTGAGAAAGCTGAGGCCTGCATTTCGTGCCATTTCTTCGGCGCGGCTGAGCAGGGCCGTGCCCAAGCCGAGATTGTGGAAGAGCGGATGGACGTATAAGGCGTCCAGTTGCGCTTCTTTGAAATCGACTTGGAAGAAGCCTTGAATCAGCCCTTTGTATTCGACCACCCACAAGGCTTTGTTTTTATCGGAGATGGTTTCCAAATAGCTGTTGATGTCGAGCAGACTTTCCCATGTGTGCATAATGGTTTCATCGTAACTGCGGATGCAGGCGTATTGAACGGCGTGCAGATGGGCATTGTGTATGTCTTGGCAGTCTTTTTCGGTTGCCGGACGGAGGATGGTCAGAAGGCTCATGTCGGATGGTCGGAAAAATTGATTTCAGACGGCCTTTGGCAATCAAAGGCCGTCTGAAAAAAGTGGGTAAGGTTACAGGCTTTGATGTAAGGTTTGTGCGGTTTGGAACGCGTTGTCCGCATCATTGGCCAAGACGGTAAAGTGGCCCATTTTTCGGCCTTTACGCGCGGCTTTTTTACCGTAAAGATGCAGATGTGCATTCGGGTTGCTTTGCAATGGCAGCCATTCGGGTTCGCCGCCGTCTTCCTTCCAAACGTCGCCCAAAATATTCGCCATACAGCAAGAACTCAGCAATTTGGTGTCAGCCGGAGGCAGGTTGCACATCAGGCGGACCTGTTGCTGGAATTGGTCTGCCGCGCAGGCGTCGATGGTATGGTGGCCGGAATTGTGCGGACGCGGCGCGATTTCGTTGACGACCAATTCATGTGTGTTGCCGACAACAAACATTTCTACTGCCAATACGCCGACGTAGTTTAATTCATCGGCCAAACGCTGCGCCATTTGTCGCGCCTGTTGCTGCACGTCGGCACTCAGTCGCGCAGGGACGATGGAGTAGGCGAGGATGCCGTTTTCGTGAATATTTTCGGCAGGGTCGAAAGTCTGCACGTTGTCATTGTTCAGACGGCATACGATAACGGAAATCTCGCCGCGCAAATCCACCATTTTTTCCAAAACGCAATCCACGCCGCCGTGTTCGGCAAACGCGGCTTTGAGTTCATCCAATGTTTTTACGCGGATTTGGCCTTTGCCGTCGTAGCCCAAAGTGGCAGTTTTCAGGATGCCGGGCAGAAATTGTACGCTTTCTTCAGTAATGTCTTCGGCCTTGCAAACTGCTTGATACGGCGCGGTTTGCAGGCCTGCTTTGCGTATCCATGCCTTTTCCTGAATGCGGTTTTGCGCGATGGCAACGCAGTCGCCGCTGGGGGAAACATTGGTGTGTTTGGCGAGAAAACGCATCGCGTCGGCATTGACGTTTTCAAACTCAGTCGTAACAGCCGCGCATTTTGCCAATTCTTCCAAAGCTGCTTCATCGTCAAACGGCGCGCATAAATGGCAGTCGGCAAATTCCGCTGCCGGCGCATTCGGGTCGGGATCGAGTACGGTTACTTTGTAGCCCATGGTTTTGGCAGCAACAGTAAACATTCTGCCTAATTGTCCGCCGCCAAGAATGCCGAGCATAGCA
>NZ_JBQCWY010000617.1:0-1834 GCF_051956955.1 Neisseria sp. P0021.S005
GACGCGCAAAAACGCGAAGCCCAAGCCAAAGAAGCCGCCGAACGCAAATCCCTGATCGGCAGCGGCGACCGCAGCGAACGCATCCGCACCTACAACTACCCGCAAGGCCGCGTGACCGACCACCGCATCAACCTTACCCTGCACAAACTGGATTTTGTGATGGACGGCGATTTGGAAGAAATCACCAATGCCCTGATTGCCGAGCATCAAGCCGAGCTTTTGGCGGCAATGGGGGATTGATGGATTTGGTCCATTGCGTTTATACTTTTCAGACGGCCTGATGACATATGTCAATATGACCGTGTATATGTTATCCCAAAGTGATAAAATGCAGCACCAGCTGCACAACAGCAACACTCTTCTACAATCACCGAAAGAGAGGACACAAAATGGCAAAAATCCTGATCGCACCGGTATCTACCGGCCTGAGCGCCGATGCAGCGGCAAAAGCATTTGCAGCGGCATTGAATGCGCAAGTTTTCCAAGCCGTTGACTCCACTACAGAAACCCTGTTGGCTCAAGGCAAAAGCGACGACTGGTTCGACGCGCTTGTCGGTAAAGTTGCAGCATTGAACGCAGATAACCTCGTTATCGAAGGCATCACTCCTGATGCGGACAAATTGTTCTTGGCAGGCAAAAACGTCGAATTGGCGTTGTCTTTGGACGCAGGCGTTGTATTGGCGCTGAAATCCGACAACTCCGACGCAGCCGCCGTTGCCCAACAATTAAACCTCACCAAACAGCTCTACACCAACTCCCCGGGCTTATTGGAAGGCTTTATCATTGACGGCGCAGCCGCTGCTTTAGGCGCACAAGTTGCCGAGCAAACCGGCCTGACTTTCTTCGGCTCCAGCGACAAACTGCAAGACGTATCCGCTTTGGCCAAACGCGAAGCCAAACGCCTGTCTCCAGCCCAATTCCGTTACAACCTGATCGATTTCGCACGCAAAGCCGATATGCGCATCGTCCTGCCTGAAGGCGCAGAACCACGCACCGTCGCCGCTGCCGCTATCTGTCACGAAAAAGGCATCGCCCGTTGCGTACTGTTGGCGACCCGCGAAGAAGTTGAAGCCGTAGCGAAAGAACGCGGCATCTCCCTGCCCGATTCTTTGGAAATCATTGATCCAGCTACTTTGGTTGAACAATACGTTGAACCAATGTGCGAATTGCGCAAATCCAAAGGCCTGACTCCTGAAGATGCACGCAAACAGCTGCAAGACACCGTCGTACTGGGTACCATGATGATGGCTCAAAACGACGTAGACGGTTTGGTTTCCGGCGCAGTCCACACTACTGCCAACACCATCCGCCCTGCCCTGCAACTGATTAAAACCGCTCCGGGTGCAAGCCTTGTATCCAGCGTATTCTTCATGTTGCTGCCTAACCAAGTTTTGGCATTCGGCGACTGCGCGGTTAACCCGAACCCAACTCCGGAACAACTGGCCGACATCGCCATCCAATCTGCCGACAGCGCCAAAGCCTTCGGTATCGATCCCAAAGTGGCCATGATTTCCTACTCTACCATCAACTCAGGCAGCGGCCCTGATGTCGATGCAGTGATAGAAGCAACCAAACTGGCTAATGAAAAACGCCCTGATTTGGCCATCGAAGGCCCGTTGCAATACGATGCGGCTACCGTTCCATCTATCGGCCAATCCAAAGCTCCGGGCAGCGCTGTTGCCGGTCAAGCAACCGTTTTAGTTTTCCCAGACCTCAATACCGGCAACTGTACTTACAAAGCCGTACAACGCAGCGCCAACGTCCTGAGCGTAGGCCCGTTGTTGCAAGGTTTGCGTAAACCGGTTAACGACTTGTCCCGCGGCGCATTGATTGA
>NZ_JBQCWY010000618.1:0-1828 GCF_051956955.1 Neisseria sp. P0021.S005
CGCCCGACATCAACGAATCCGACTACCGCTTCACGCCGTATCCGAACATGAAAATCCGCTACGCACTCGGCGCGATTAAAGGCACGGGCGAAGCCGCCGTCGAATCCATCATCGCCGCGCGGCAAAGCGGCGGCAAGTTTACCGGCCTCTTGAACTTCTGCGAGCGCGTCGGCAAAGAACACATGAACCGCCGCACCCTCGAAGCCCTGATACGCGGCGGCGCGTTCGACAGCATCGAACCCAACCGCGCCATGCTCTTGGCGAACATCGACCTTGCCATGAACAACGCCGACCAAAAAGCCGCCAACGCCAATCAGGGCGGGCTTTTCGACATGATGGAAGACGCCATCGAACCGGTGCAGCTCGTCGATGCCCCCATGTGGAGCGAATCGGAAAAACTCGCCGAAGAAAAAACCGTCATCGGCTTCTACCTCTCCGGCCACCCGTTCGGCCCTTATGCCCAAGAAGTCCGCCAAATCGCCCCGACCAAATTAGGCCGTCTGAAACCGCAAGACAGCGTGCGCCTCGCCGGGTTCGTTACCGCCGTGCGCACCATGATGGGCAAACGCGGCAAAATCGCCTTCGTCAGCCTCGAAGATTTGAGCGGACAGATTGAAATCATGGTCAGCGGCCACACGCTGGAAAACTGCGCAGACTACCTCAAATCCGACCAAGTGCTGATTATCGAATCCAAAGTCAGCCGCGACGACTACGGCGGCGGCGACGGACTGCGCATCATGGCAAACCAAGTCATGACCCTGCAAATGGCGCGCGAACGCTACGCCCGCAGCCTCAGCCTCGCCCTCGCCCCCGGCCACGACATCACGCGCCTCGCCGCCATCCTCACTACACACCGCCTGCCCGACACGTCGCACATCCCGCTGCAACTATCGTACAGCAACGGCAAAGCATCGGGTAAATTGAAAATTGCGCCCAAATGGATTGTAACGCCAAGCACCGCCTTGTTTGACGAACTGGAAACATTGCTCGGCAGCAGGGCAGTTCGTGTGAATTGGTAAGACTAAAGGCCGTCTGAAACTACACGTTCAGACGGCCTTTAATTTAAAAAGCGCTTTAAAAACATAAATCAAATACGGATTGAGGCTTTCAGACGACCTTATTGTATAGAGAGATTATCTGAAAAGTTTATTGCAAGAGACTTTGGCTAATAGGAAAAGATAGCCCACAAAAAAAGGGGGGGGGGAAAATACACCCCCTTTTTCTATAGAAGCCCCATATCAAAGGCCGTCTGAAAAACAGTTTTATTTAACGATTTCAACCGGGCCGTGGTCGTCGCAGTGATCGCCGTGTTGGTGATGCAGACGGCCGTTGACGATGTAGTCGACGTGATCGCCGTGCGGTACAGCTTCGTGGCCGCAACCTTCGCCGTGAATGTGGCCGTGGCAGGTGTCAACCGGATGGCAGCCGTCAGGGTTGGTTTTATTGACACTCAGAGCATGCTCGTCGTAGTGGCCGTTGTGCTCATGGTGCAGGTGGCCGTCGTGCAGATAATCGACGTGGCCTTCGTGTTGGATGGCAGTGTGGCCGCAGTTTGCGCCGTGAACGTGGTCATGATGTTCGTGGGTTTTGCAGGTCATTTTTTCTCTCCTAATGTTCAGTGAATAGCAATCTTTCGCGATTGATTCTTTCATTTTATCTTTTTTTGATACAAACGTAAAAAATACAAACGTAAAAAATTTTACAGTTATTAATATATTGTTACGATATATCATCTGTTGATATATAAGCCTATTTTATTTTTCAGACGGCCTTTCATCTATAATTCATTTATTTTCAGCGAGAACTTCAAACCCTTCCGGCAATGTAA
>NZ_JBQCWY010000619.1:0-1823 GCF_051956955.1 Neisseria sp. P0021.S005
CGGATGCGTACAGGTTGATCAGCTTTTACAGCTTGGAAGTCGATGTGTTGAACTTCGCGACGGAATGGGTGCATTTGGAAGTCACGCACGATAACGTCTTTAGTTTCACCGTTCAAAGACAGTTTAATCAAAGCAGTATGGAAAGATTCTTTTTCCAATGCGTAGAATACAGTTTTGTGGTCTACAGCGATAGCAACAGGCTCTTGACCTTCACCATACAGAATGCCAGGGATTTGGCCTTCGCGACGCAGGCGGCGGCTCGCACCAGTGCCTTGGGCTTCGCGAACAGAGGCTTGAATTTCGTAAGTCATGTTTAATACTCCAATTTAGATAAAATCGTCGTCATCGGCCGCGACCAGCTTAAGACGACATCGGGTTATGGCAGCAACATGCCGCCAATCATCACATCTTCATTGAAAAGATATGAGACGGATTCTTCATTGCTAATACGGCGTACCGTTTCAGCCAGCAAACCGGCAATGGTAACTTGACGGATGCGTTCACATTTTTTAGCTGCTTCAGACAACGGAATCGTATCTGTCACAACTACTTGGTCAATTTCGGAAGAAGCAATTCGATTCACTGCTTCACCGGAGAATACTGCATGGCTAGCGTATGCCAGTACACGTTCTGCACCGCGCTCTTTCAGGGCTACAGCCGCTTTACACAAGGTGTTTGCCGTATCGATCATATCATCTACGATCAAGCAAGTACGGCCTTGAATATCGCCAATGATATTCATCACTTCAGCCACGTTGGCTTTAGGACGGCGTTTATCGATAATGGCCAAATCAGCATTTAAAGATTTAGCAACAGCACGTGCACGTACAACACCACCGATATCAGGACTGACAACAGTCAGATTGTCGATACGTTGTTGTTTAATGTCGTTCAACAAAATCGGGGTAGCGTAAATATTATCTACCGGAATATCAAAGAAACCTTGAATTTGGTCGGCATGCAAGTCAACAGTCAATACGCGGTCGATACCTGCGGAGTACAACATATTCGCTACCAATTTAGCAGAAATCGGTACACGAACAGAGCGAGGACGACGATCTTGACGCGCATAGCCAAAGTAAGGAATCGCGGCAGTAATACGACCGGCAGAAGCACGTTTGAGTGCATCGGCCATAGTCAAAATTTCCATCAGGTTATCATTGGTTGGCGCGCAGGTAGGTTGCAAAATAAACACATCGCGACCACGCACATTTTCCAACAATTCAATGGCTACTTCGCCATCAGAGAATTTGGAAACGGTGGCTTCACCGAGTGAAATATCCAAATGTTTGACAACACGTTGTGCCAATTCCGGATTTGCATTACCGGTAAACACCATTAAACTGTCATAAGCAGCCATATCTTCACCTGATTCTAGATTTGATTTACGCTCAGAAAACATTACGCTTCCCTTTGCCCTATGTCTAAGACACTAATTATGCGATTATACGCGTAAAGACGGGTAAAAAAAAGTTTTTCAGCGTTATTGCGCTCTGAGCATAAAAAAGCGTGTAAGAAAACTTACACGCTTTTATTTGGCTGGGGAGGAAGGATTCGAACCTTCGCATGCTGGAATCAAAATCCAGTGTCTTAACCGCTTGACGACTCCCCAATAAAGGGTGTTGGCTGGGGAGGAAGGATTCGAACCTTCGCATGCTGGAATCAAAATCCAGTGTCTTAACCGCTTGACGACTCCCCAACAAAGGGTTTGGCTGGGGAGGAAGGATTCGAACCTTCGCATGCTGGAATCAAAATCCAGTGTCTTAACCGCTTGACGACTCCCCAACTTACTAAATCATATGAAACAGCGGATGAATATCTAA
>NZ_JBQCWY010000620.1:0-1818 GCF_051956955.1 Neisseria sp. P0021.S005
GTCGTAGTGGTATTCGGTGTGCTGTTCCAGCGCATCGGTAATACGCGCCAACTGTCCTTCGGGGGTGTAGGCCAGTTTGGTTTCGTAACCCGAGCAGTCGGTAATCCGGTCGGGCTGATGGTTTTCGTTATAGTGGTATGCGGTACTGCTGCCGTTCGGATCGGTTACCGACAGCAACAGACCGTTGCCGGCATATTCGAAACGGGTGATGTGTTTCAGCGGGTCGGTATGGGTCAGCAGGTTGCCCGCTTCGTCATAGGTATAGCCGTGGTAACGGCTTTCGGCATCGCTTTTGCGGATCAGACGGTAGTTGTCGTCATAGTCGAAATGCAGGATGACGCCGTCCGGACGGATAATGCTTTCTACCTGGCCTTCGTTGCTGTATTGATAACGGGTAACGCGTCCCATTGCATCGGTATGGCTGAGCAGACGGCCCAAGTCGTCGCGTTCCATCAGGTTGGTACTGCCGTCGGCAAACACCCGTTTGGTCAACTCATTGTTGTAGTCGTAATGATATTGCTCGGTACGGCCCAATATGTCGGTTACCTCGGTGTAACCTTCGTGATAGGTAAAACGCCATTCCTCGCCCAAAGAAGTCCGGTTGCGGATGACTTTGCCGGTCGGGGTGTAATGGTCGTATTCGTATTCCGATACCAATCCGGCCGCATCCGTATGCGACACCATCAGATTGTTTTTATAGCCGAAGCTGCGTTTGACATTACCGTCGCGGCCGATGACGCGGATCAGGTCACCACTGCCGTCGTATTCATAGCGGACCAGCGGCATACCGACCCGGACCGTTTCGCCAAAGGATGGTAAACCCTCCAACAGCGACACCGACAGCAGCCGCATTCTAGGCGACTGCTCATCGGCCACATTGCCGAAGTTTAGCGAGAACACCCGGCCGTTGCCGTCGATGACGTATTGCGGCAGACCGGTCAGCGGATGATAGACGAAACGCTGATGGTTGCCGTTGGCGTCTTCCACCGCGACCAGCGGGAAGAGGGTGGAATCTTCATCAGAACCGTCCTCCGCCACCACCAAAGGCGCAAAACGCAGCGCTATCGAACCGTCCAGAGAAGCAATGACATAATGGCCGTCCGGGTTCTTGCTGAACCAAATCTGTTCGCTCTCAAACAATACCGGCTCTTCGTCATCTTCATCGACTTCCGGCAAAGGGAACAAACGGCCCTGATCGTCGATATAGGCCAATCCGGCCGCATCGCGGATAATGCGCTGGCAGCCCGGTACGCTCCAGCCCTCGCCGAGCCAGCCGGTACCGTCTTGGTCGGAATAATAGCTGCGGCTCCATACCAGCGGCAGAATACCTTCAAAGGCAAAGTCGGTTTCACCCTCCAAAAACTTCAAACCGTGTATCGGATTGACTGGACGGCCGGCACCTACCGCACCCTTGCAGGACAAACAGGTTTTAGGGGGGAGTCTTTTGCTGAACTTGCCGTTCATATGGAACATATCGCCAGTACGCACGATATAGCGTTTGCGGATTTTAACCGAGGAAGAATGGCGCATCGGCCAGGCCGGTTTGGTGGCGGTGCGGCTTTTTACCCCTTTACGGCCCGGAAGGGCGATTTCATCGCCATAAGTTTTGTGCGTCTTACTGGCATTAAAGACAAAAGCAGGCTTGCGGTTGAGGCGTACGTCTTTGGCGACGGTTTTGGCACCGCCGAGATCAGCAAAGAGTGGGAAGGGGATGGGTGGAACGGAAGGGGGAGCGGGTGGAGGCGGCCAGCAGAAATCGGGGACGGTAAAGACAACGCGGAATTTGCTGCTTTTACGGGCGATTTTATTGACGGCCAT
>NZ_JBQCWY010000621.1:0-1815 GCF_051956955.1 Neisseria sp. P0021.S005
TTCTTTAATGATCTCGCGGATGATCACTTGAGGCTCTTGTTTAGGTGTAGGTGCTGGAGGAGGACATACAGCATCTTTAGGGAATACTGGATTCCAGAAGAAGCTGCGTGCAAATTTGTCTTTGTCGTAGATCACTTTGTATTGGCAAGTAGTGATGCCTTCAACACCGGAAGTGTTTTCAGGGTCAACGCCTACGCCTGGGGTGTAGAAGTGGAACAGGTAGTCCCATTCACGCACGCCAACCATGCCTTCGTCGTAGTGAGGACGGCCGAGGATTTTGTAGATGTCGTCTTTGGTCAGGCCAGGACGCATTTGATCCAGCTCGTCAAAAGTCGGGAATGTACCGCGGTCTTTGTTGAAGGTCAGGGAGTAAGGTTTAGGGAAGCGTGGCTCGTCTGTAGTGCCTTCAGGAGTGATTTTGCTCTTAGTAGCACAGGCGGCCAGCAGGCCGGTAGCCAGCAGGACGAAGCCTACTTTTGCGATTTTTTTCATTTGATAATCCTTTTATTGATTTTACCGGCCGAACTTTTCAGACGGCCTGTTAGTGCCGGCAGCGAGTTTGCCGGTTTACCCAAATAATGTTGTGCTTCTTAAAGATGTACCCGACGGTTTGACAAACAGAACATTGGCACATTCCGGCAGGGCATTACGCCTCATCTCCGTTGTATCCGCCTGAATCGGCAGAACCGTTCAGACGGCCTGACTGACATTTATTGTCACTTTGTAACAATTTCACTTCGAGTAAGGCTTGGGGTTTAGAGATGTCCGGTTTTCGATAAATCAGGTTGTATTGCGTAATACCTTGTTATCTTTGTGCTTTAGTTCTTTTTGGCATTTGCCGGAGATTAGGTACTTAATCTTTCGGGTGTTATCCCTGCAAATTGTATGCCAGTTTTCTTTTATACGCATAATCTGAGTATGCCAAAATGTTGGCTTTATACAACATTCATATTAACGAACCAGAAACGGATTGTACCTTTTCTCATGCCCGATACTGGTCATACGGCCGTGTCCGGCTATAACTTGCGTGGTTTCGGGCAGGGTTAATAGTTTAGCGCAGATATTGTTTATGAGGTCATCATGATTGCCGCGTGGAAAATCTGTGCGACCGACAGTCTCATAAAATAAAACATCGCCTGCGACTAAAAGTTCATTTTCGGCGTTGTAAAAAACGACTTGGCCGGGAGTGTGGCCGGGAATGTGGAGGACTTGGAAGCTGTGATTGCCGACCTTGAGCGCTTCTCCTTCTTCCAACCAGCGTGTCGGCGTGAATGACGGAGAAACGGGGAAGCCGTATTGCGCCGTCGTTTGCGGAAGGGCTTGGAGCAGGAATTCGTCGTCTTTGTGCGGGCCGAGAACGGGTACGTCGCAGGTTTTCAAAAGTTCAACCACGCCGCCTGCGTGGTCAAGATGGCCGTGGGTCAGCCAAATGGCCGTCAGCTTGAGGCCTTTGTTTTGGACTTGTTGCAATAAATAGGGAACGTCGCCGCCGACATCGGTCAAAACGGCTTCTTTAGTTTCGTCATCCCAAATCAGCGTGCAGTTTTGACGGAAAGGGGTAACGGCGTTGATTTCAAATTGGAGTGCCATGGGTGTTCCTGGGAAAGGCTTATTTAATGTTGTTTACGTTTCAGACGGTCTTTTGTTATTATGCACATATAATAAAAAGCAAGTCTGGAAAAGTGTCTTATGAATAATGTAATGCGAACCATGATACCGATTTTTGCGGCTTCTTTCATCTCTGCGGCGTTTGGTGCAGATTTGTTGTTGGCGCAGGAATATAAAAATCAAGATATTGCCGGTTGGGCCATGAGT
>NZ_JBQCWY010000622.1:0-1813 GCF_051956955.1 Neisseria sp. P0021.S005
CTTTGATAAACGTCCTGCTGCCATAAATACAATGCCGAAATCAAAATACTGCCCGACAAAACCAGCAGCATGGTGCGGCATTCTTCATCTTTCCAATACACCTGCAAGGAGCGGTTGCCCAGCGCAGTAAAGTGGCTGGCGAAATTGATACCGCCCCAGACAGTAAAAAACATCAACGTCCATTCGACTGCTACAGAATTAAAATAGGCAACGCTGTCATCATGTGTCGAAAAACCGCCCAAGGCCACAGCCGACATCGCATGGCACAAGGCATCAAACCAGCCCATGCCGGCAATATGCAAGGATACAAAGGCGGCAGCAGTTGTCAGTGCATAAGCAAACCACAGCCGTTTGGCCACTTGCGAAATACGGGGAGCCATCTTGCTTTCCTTATCCATACCCGGAATTTCCGCTTTGAAAAGCTGCGTCCCCCCCACGCCCAACATCGGCAAAATCGCCACAGCCAGCACGATAATACCCATACCGCCAAGCCAGTTGAGCATGTGCCGCCAAAAGTTTACAGACGGCGCCAGCGTATCCAAGCCGGAAATCACTGTTGCCCCCGTTGTCGTCAGCCCCGACATCGCTTCAAAAAACGCATCGGTGAAACTCATGGACGGCATATAGAAATAAATCGGCATCGCCGCCACGACGGCAAAGGCCAGCCACAGCATCAATACCAGGGTAAATCCGTCACGCGGCCGCAATTCACGGTTGAAACGCAAAGTCAGCACCCAAGTTACACACGATACCAGCAATACAGTCAAAGCCGTATAGGCAAACACGAGAAACGCGCTGTCGTGATAAAAATACGACATCAGTGTCGGCACGGCCAACAGTAATGAAAACAACAGTCCCAGCTTGGACAATACATGGACAATCGGCATCACCTTGCTTACCGCACCGCCCAATCTGAAACCCTTATGCAGATACATCATATTCCTATCATCAGAAAACAAAATGTTTCAGACGGCCTCATAAAAAAGGCCGCCTGAAACCGCATATTTTATCAAAATGCCGCAATCCCGTGATAAAGAAAAACAAAAAACACTTGCCTGCTCTTTTTCTAGGAGTATAATGTTATACCATAACATTTACTGGAGAAAAAAATGAAATCCGATATCCACCCGGACAACTATCGTACCGTCCTGTTTTACGACAGCGGCGCAGACCAAGGATGGCTTATCCGTTCATGCGCCAATACCCACGGCAAAACCATGGTTTGGAAAGACGGCATAGAGTATCCCCTCTTTTCGCTTGATACCTCTTCCGCTTCCCACCCCGTGTACACAGGCAAACAACGCAATGTCAATATCGAAGGCCGCGCCAGCAAGTTCAACCAACGTTACCAATCCATGATGTCTTCCTTCAGAAAGGATAAATAATGCAAGTCCTCTCCTCCCTGAAAACTGCAAAAAAACGACACCGCGACTGTCAAATTGTCCGCCGAAAAGGCAAAGTGTACGTTATTTGCAAGAGCAACCCCCGCTTTAAAGCACGCCAGCGTTAAGTGGCCCAACCCATATTTCAATGTAACTCTCTGAATTTTCCGCACTTTCGTTTACCTCTAGCGCAAGTGCGGTTTTTTTTCAAACGGCATTAATCATTCATATCAAAACTACAAAAAATCCTGCCATACTCCCGGAAACAGGAAGAAAAAGTAAATAATGGTTATCCCTATTGTGAAGCCATAAAGATATTTATAACATGCCGCTACATTCTTCCTTCAACACTGACCATAGGAGTCAAAAATGAAAGTAAAAGCCCTGCTTGCAATTGCCGCCGCCATGAGCCTCGCTGCCTGTGCCGCACC
>NZ_JBQCWY010000623.1:0-1812 GCF_051956955.1 Neisseria sp. P0021.S005
TATGGTCTTGTTTGGTCAAAAAACGAAGCAGGTTGGCGGAAACCTGTTTACGACCCATAAATAAGATTTTCATGGAGAAATGTCCCTTATGCATTTGCTTTTTCGGTGGCGGAAGTTGTCAGTGTAGCCAATTCTTCCAGGGTGTTTATCCAAAGGGTGGGCTGGTATTCACGACCGTATTGCTCGGGATCGGCTTGATGAATATTGTGCGGCTTAGGCATGATGCCTATGGAGAGCCAACCCAGTTTGTTGGGTGCGACAAAATCTTTTTTGATGTTGTCGCCGATGTAGATGAAACGTTTTGCAGCCAGATATTTGTTTTGCAGGAAGACAAAACGCTTATCGTCGGGTTTTTCCGATTGCATGGCTTCCGAAATCAAAATGTCGTCAAACAAATCGGTCAAACCCAAGGCCTGTATTTTCAAACGCTGTGTCAGACTGCGGCCGTCTGTAATCAGGGCACGTGCGGCAAAAGGGCGCATCAGCTTCCGTAAAAAAGACGGTTCGACATAGGGTCGGATAACAGGCCGGTGTAGTCGATATTGCCACAAAAGTGATTGTTTCTCTAGTTCGTTTAATTTGCAATGATGACACAAATTTTCGAGCCAGTCTTTACTTTTATTGTCTGCAATTTCATTTAGTACGTCGACATTGTATTGCGGGTAAAGCGACGTAATTGTCCCTACAACTGCCTGTATTCCGGAGCATTTGTAGTCGTACTCAGAGTAAAGCGTATCGTCAAGATCGAAGACGATGACGGATTCTTCCGGCTTAATCATGTTCTCTTACCAAAATCTTAGCATCATAACGAAGCATGATTAAATTGTTTTCCCAGTCGTCGGAGAAAGGGATGTCTTGGCCGCCGATGTATTCTTGAATCAGCCAGCCCGGATAGTTGCCGCCTGCAGCGTAAGTCAGCGGGAAACCGCCGCCGAAACGAGGGTTGATTTCCACACCGTAGGTCGTGCTGTCGGTTTTGCTGACGAAGAATTGCGCGGTAATGCAGCCGCGTGCGCCTTCCAATACGGCCATTTTTTCAACCAGCTCTTTATACAGGGCATTGCGTCGGGTTGCGCCTTTGCTGACTTCGCCGGTGCGCACTTCCAAACGCTCGCGAGGAATGGCGCATTTCAGACGGCCTTGACGGTCGTAATACATATCGACGGTAAATTCGGAAAAAGTATTCTCGATATCGATGTATTGGGTGAACATCATTTTCGGGTCTTCGGTAATGTCGACAGTCAAATCAGCTGGTGTGTTGATTTTTTTCGCACCGATGGCGCGGCTGCCGTCATAAGGCTTGGTAAAACATGGGAAAACCAGGTGGTCCCGTTCGTAAATTTCAGGGGAACGGATGCTGTATTGTGCAAACAGGCATGAGGTCAGGCGCTTGTCGCGGCACAGGGTAATCAGTTTTGCATCGGAAATGACAATATGTATTCCTTCAGCTTCAAAACGGTCACGTGCTTCGGCCAGTTTGAGCAGCTCGGTATCGATGGTTGGCACAATCAGACCGATGTCGTGTTGTTTGGCCAACTCGAAAATGCTGTCAATGTATTCGGCTGCATCGATACGCGGCACGCTGAAAGTGCGGTCGGCAACATGGCAGGCAGAAGACATGTGGGGGTTGAGGTCAGTGGCAAAAACGCCGATACCGTCTGAAAAACGTGCGGCTTCGGTTTGAAAGTCCTGCACCAATTCGACACGGCGACCTGCCGACAGAATCAGTATATTATTTTTTTTCATCAGTTTTGTTACCCGTGAAATAAGGCATTGTGGCTTCCCCTTCGGCTGAGATGCCTTCTTTGACGA
>NZ_JBQCWY010000624.1:0-1812 GCF_051956955.1 Neisseria sp. P0021.S005
GGCCGTCTGAATATTCAGACGGCCTTTTTTGTATTCTTTCGCTATATTTCTTAAAGAATCATTAATGTATATATTCCGCAACAACCCACATAACTACTTTGCAACACCAAATTACAAACAACTTTCTATTAATAAACAATCGGGTAAGCATAAGTAAACACTGTTTTGCAATTTACCTAATTGCCACTACCGACAAAACGCCTAAAATACGCTTCATCTGCAAACGGAAACCCTTTCTCATTTTGCAAGATAACACACAACCCTCATATGGAGCTTAGATCATGAAATTACTTTCTGTTATCACTGCAGCCGCATTGGCTACTGTTTCCTTCTCTGCTGCCGCTGCACCTGCCGGCTTCGTTTCTTACCATTGTGACGGTGGCAAATCACTGAACGTGATGTACGGCTTTGACCGTAGCGGCCGTGCAGTTACTGCTGACGTAAACGCCGGTGGCAAAAAAGCCTCTTTGGTTGTCAACAAAAAACGTTCTGACAGCACTGGCACTACTTTCACCAACCGTCAAGGTTATGCAATGTCTGCCGGTTTCATCGACAAAAACACCCACACTACTTCTGAAGTAGTTGGCGTGAACGCCCCTAACGGCTCATTCCTGGTGAAAAACTGCGAACCACGTCCACGTTAATCCCAGTTTTCCTATTTAACCGAATCATCCCGGTTTAATCAAAAGGCCGTCTGAAAAACAATTTTCAGACGGCCTTTTGATTCAATCCTATAAAAAAGAGCGTGTCCCGTACACGCTCTTTTTGTTTGTTCACCCAATTAAATACGCATCGGCATCACGATGTATTTGAAATTCGGATTGTTCGGCACAGTAAACAGCGTTGAACGGTTGGCATCGCCGAAAGCAAGCTGCATATCATCGGAGTGGATGTTACGTAACACATCCATCAAGTAGCCGATGTTGAAACCGACTTCGAGTTCTCCGCCTTGATAAGCGATTTCAAGCTCTTCGCGTGCTTCTTCCTGCTCGTTGTTGCTACATACAACACTCAGCAAACCAGGCTGCAGGAACAGTCGCGCGCCGCGGAATTTTTCATTGGCAAGAATGGCGGCACGTTCAAGCGCACCCAAAAGCTGGGTACGGGATACGAGGAAAATCTTGTCGTTATCCAAAGGAATCACGCGGTTAAAGTCAGGGAATTTGCCATCGATGACTTTGCTGACAATGGTCGTGCCATTGCATTGGAAGCGTACTTGATTGTCCAAAAGCTCAACGGTGATGGACTCGGACGGATTGTTCAGCAGCTTGAAGAGTTCCAATACCGTTTTGCGCGGCAGGATTACTTCCGTTTTCGGCAGTTCTGCTTCAATTTGGCTGGCCGCATAAGCAAGGCGGTGGCCGTCGGTTGCAACAAGGCGCAGCTGGTTTCCTTCAACCTGCATCAGTAAGCCGTTGAGGTAATAGCGGATATCTTGAACCGCCATGCTGTATTGCACTTGCGAAAGCATGATTTTGAAGGTTTCTTGAGTCAGCGAGAAAGTCGCGCTGACGTCGCTGCCGACGTTCATTAATGGAAAGTCTTCAGCCGGCAGGGTTTGCAGGGCAAAACGGGATTTTCCCGCGCGCAGAGTCAAACGGTTGTCCGCCCAATCCAGTGACACCAGCGCACTGTCAGGCAGGGCGCGCAAAATGTCTTGGAATTTTTTAGCGTTGGTCGTAATACGGAAATCGCCTGCCTGACTTTCAGGGCCGGCGGTATTGATTTGGATTTCCAAGTCGGTTGCCAAAAGTTTGGTTTGTCCGTCTTTGCTTTCCAGCAACACATTGGACAAAATCGGCAGAGTATGGC
>NZ_JBQCWY010000625.1:0-1809 GCF_051956955.1 Neisseria sp. P0021.S005
GAAATGGCGGCTCGCGGTTACCGCGAAGTGGTCAGCTATGCGTTTGTGGATGAGCAATGGGAGCAAGACTTTGCTGCCAATACCAATCCTATCCGCCTGCAAAATCCGTTGGCGGCGCAGTATGCCGTCATGCGTTCTACGCTTATCGGCGGTTTGGTGGAAGTTTTGCAAAACAATTTGAACCGCAAGCAAAACCGAGTACGCGTGTTTGAGATTGCCCGCGTGTTCAGCAAAGATTCGGCTGATCAATTTGTTCAAAACGAACGTATCGGCGGTTTGTGGTATGGCTCCGTGCTGCCTGAGCAATGGGGCGAGAAAACACGCAACGTGGATTTCTACGATATGAAAGCTGATGTTGAGAGCCTTTTGAAAAGCAAGGAAGTATCCTTTGTTAAGACCGAACATCCGGCATTGCATCCTGGACGTGCTGCTAATATTGTTTCAGACGGCCGAGTAGTTGGTTTTGTTGGCGAGTTGCATCCGAAATGGCTGCAAAAATATGATTTGCCACAAGCGCCGCTGGTATTTGAAATCGATATGGATGCGGTATTGGGTCGTGAGAAAACCCGTTATCAATCCGTATCCAAGTTCCAACCTGCACGCCGAGATTTGGCATTTGTAATGCCTGAAGCTGTGACGCATGATGATTTGTTAAATGTCCTGAAAGCGGCGGCGAACAAGCTGGTTCAAGAAATCAGTGTGTTTGACGTTTACCGCGGTACGGGCGTGCCTGAAGGCATGAAGAGCGTTGCCGTCAAAATCATTTTGCAAGATATGGAAAACACGTTGACAGATGAGGTCATCGAGCCTTTGGTTGCGAAAATGATTAAAGCGGCAGCCGAAAAAGACGCACAGCTTCGCGCTTAAAATAAGATAAAAGTTGTCGCTAAAAATCACTAATAATATTTGATTTTTTGGTGAGGACTTGATTTTTAAAAGAATTTTGGTAATAATTGCACCAGTTTGAATGAAGGTAAACACATGACACTAACTAAAGCAGAATTGGCTGATATTTTGGTCGACAAAGTCAGCAACGTCACCAAGAATGATGCCAAAGAAATCGTCGAGCTCTTTTTTGAAGAAATCCGCAGCACTTTGGCGCGTGGTGAAGAAATTAAAATTTCCGGTTTCGGCAATTTCCAATTGCGCGACAAACCTCAACGCCCTGGCCGTAACCCTAAAACAGGCGAAGAAGTGCCGATTACCGCACGCCGTGTGGTAACTTTCCATGCCAGCCAAAAACTCAAAGGCATGGTGGAGCATTACTATGACAAACAACAATAATCCGGTTATTCCTGCCAAGCGTTATTTTACGTTGGATGAAATGTGCCAATTGGTGCAAATCAGTCCGGCTCAGTTTGCCCAATGGCAACATGAAAATAATGTTGTGATTGGATACGGTGGCGATCGATATACGCGCTCAGATGTTGTTAAGTTGTTGAAACTGAAAGATACGTTTGAACCGTATATCGATACGTTCAGCCGTGGCGCTTTGGATGCAAACGGCAATCCTGCCGCCAATGCGGAAGAAGTCCGTCATGGTCTGACGCAAATTTTGTCTGATTTGGAGCGTCATCTAGGTTCTGAACAACAAAACCATCATGTTGAGCTGTAATCGATAGGGAAACTCTGATCAAAAGTGCGAAAGCATACAAAGATTTGCATAATTGATTCTAATAAAGGCTGTTTGAATGATTTTCAGACGGCCTTTATTGTTTTATATTGCTTTCAAAATATCAGAATCTTGATTGCAAATGATTCTATGAAATAGCCGTAAATGTTATACTTAGCCTCTTGTTTGCCGATTGG
>NZ_JBQCWY010000626.1:0-1808 GCF_051956955.1 Neisseria sp. P0021.S005
GTAGAGGCCGCTTTTCTTTATCCAACGGGCATCGCTGTCTTTACTCGGTGTGGTTTGGCTGCTGACTTGTCCTTCTTCATCGACTTCTATGGCCTGACGCTGTTTGCTGCCGGCGGTCTGAATAATGATGGCGTCAATGACGGCGACGGATGCTTTCTCTACTTTTAAGCCTTTTTCAGTCAGTTGGCGGTTGATCAGTTCCAGCAGTTCGGATAGGGTGTCGTCTTGCGCCAGCCAGTTGCGGTAGCGACATAAGGTGCTGTAATCGGGGATGCTCAGTTCGTCAAAACGGCAAAACAGGTTGAAATCGATGCGGGTGATGAGGCTGTGTTCGAGTTCGGGATCGGAAAGGCTGTGCCATTGGCCGAGCAGGACGGCTTTGAACATGGACAACAGGGGATAGGCGGGACGGCCGCGGTGGTCTCGGAGGTAACGGGTTTTTTGACGATTCAGGTATTGTTCGATCGGTTGCCAATCAATCACTTGATCCAACTTCAATAGTGGGAAACGGTCGATGTGTTTGGCGATCATGGCTTGGGCGGTTTGCTGAAAGAAGGTACTCATGGAAAATCCCCTAAATGTCTTGGTGGGAATTTAGGGGATTTTGGGGAATTTTGCAAAGGTCTCGGCCTATAATCTATCTGCCACACTCAAATATTCATTTTAAAAGCAAATTTATATCAAATAAGTACTTTTGCTTTATAATAACAACAAATACCCAACAAACAGGGAACAAACATGAAAAAAACACTAATGACACTTATCCTTTGCGCACTGACTCCTGCCGCCCTAGCTGCCGATACTTACGGCTACCTGGCCATGTGGCAAAACCCTACCGACAGCAATGAAGTGCTGCAAATCAAAACCACCAAAGAAAATGCCACCCAACTGGATGCGACAGCCGAACTCGAAACATTCTGCAAAGGCCAAGATGCCTTAGCCGGTATCAGCGCAGGCCAAGCAACAGGCTGTAAAACGGTTGTCCCACTGCACAATACCTGTATCGCTGTTGCCTACCCTAAAGCCATGGGCAAATTGACCGCGCAAAACGTAGTGGCCATTACCTCCCCTCGTTTCAAAACCGTGCATCAAATTGCCTTGAACCAGTGTATCAAAAAATACGGTTCACAAGGACAATGCGCTTTAGAAACAGTCTATTGCACTTCCGAAACCTACTATCAAGGTACGGTCAAAACCCTTTGGGAAAAAATCAAATCCATTTAAGGCCGTCTGAAAACAAAACCGGCTTGCCCGATATGCTCCATATCGCGGCAAGCCGGTTTTTTATTCTGGCTTTTATTTGCTGTTTTTTTCCAACAATTTGGCCACAACACCTTCAGCCTGTTTCACCAAATCAGGATTGGTTCGGAAGTGGTTTTCATCATTTAAAGAGTAGCTGACAGTAGAAACCGCATACTTCGTGCTTCGCAACACAAATACGCCTTTACGCAAGATTTCGTCATTGCCTTTGGTTTTGTAACGCAGGTTATACGGGCAAGAAGAATCATACAGTTTGCTGCGGTTGTCCGCTGTCACAATAGTGCTACCAATGCCGCGTTTTGCCAAAGCTTTAGACAAAGCACGATCCAAATCATGCGGTCTTACTTTTGCATTTTGAATGATGCAGACATGTTTGATACTGGTCAGCTCTTCAGGTTTCAATACTCTTTGTTCCGTAGTGGAACACGCGCCCAGCAACAATACGGCTGAAGCCGCTGCTAAAATCATGGTTTTCATCTGTTTTCCTTTTTAAAATTTTCAAACAATAAATATTCAGACGGCCTTTACAAAAAGGCCGTCTGAAAAAA
>NZ_JBQCWY010000627.1:0-1806 GCF_051956955.1 Neisseria sp. P0021.S005
ATTCCGACAAAAAAGGTACAACCGTACGCTTCCTCGCCAGCAGCGAAACCTTCGGCAATGTCGAATACAGCTTCGACACCCTTGCCAAACGTATCCGCGAACTTTCCTTCCTCAATAACGGCGTAGATATCGAGCTGATCGACGAACGCGACGGCAAACACGAAAGCTTCGCCCTCTCCGGCGGCGTGGCCGGCTTCGTACAATACATGAACCGCAAAAAAACACCGTTGCACGAAAAAATCTTCTACGCGTTCGGCGAAAAAGACGGCATGAGCGTCGAATGCGCGATGCAATGGAACGACAGCTACCAAGAAAGCGTGCAATGTTTTACCAACAACATTCCGCAACGCGACGGCGGCACCCACTTGACCGCATTGCGCCAAGTGATGACCCGCACCATCAACAACTATATCGAAGCCAACGAAGTCGCCAAAAAAGCCAAAGTGGAAACCGCCGGCGACGATATGCGCGAAGGCCTGACCTGCGTTTTGTCCGTCAAACTGCCCGACCCGAAATTCTCATCGCAAACCAAAGACAAACTGGTTTCCAGCGAAATCGGCCCCGTCGTTAACGAAGTCATCAACCAAGCCTTGACCGACTTCCTTGAAGAAAACCCGACCGAAGCCAAAATTATCACCAGCAAAATCGTCGATGCCGCGCGCGCGCGCGAAGCCGCCCGCAAAGCCCGCGAAATTACCCGCCGCAAAGGCGTGATGGACGGCTTGGGTCTGCCGGGCAAACTGGCCGACTGCCAAGAAAAAGACCCTGCCCTGTCCGAACTCTACCTCGTCGAGGGCGACTCCGCAGGCGGTTCCGCCATGCAGGGCCGCGACCGCAAATTCCAAGCAATTTTGCCGCTCAAAGGTAAGATTTTGAACGTCGAAAAAGCACGTTTTGAAAAAATGCTGGCCAGCCAAGAAGTCGCCACGCTGATTACCGCTTTGGGCGCAGGCATCGGCAAAGAAGAATTCAATGCCGAAAAACTGCGCTACCACCGCATCATCATCATGACCGATGCCGACGTGGACGGCGCGCACATCCGCACCCTGCTCCTGACCTTCTTCTACCGCCAAATGCCCGAGCTGGTCGAACGCGGCTACATCTACATTGCCCAGCCGCCTTTGTACAAAGCCAAATACGGCAAACAAGAGCGCTATCTCAAAGACGAATTGGAAAAAGACCAATGGCTGCTCGGCTTGGCCTTGGAAAAAGCCAAAATCGTTTCAGACGGCCGCACCATCGAAGGCGAAGAGCTTGCCAATACCGCCAAACAATTCCTGTTGGCAAAAACCGTCATCGAGCAAGAAAGCCGCATCATTGACGAACTCGTCCTGCATGCCATGCTGCACGCTTCGCCAGTCGATCTCAGCACCGCAGAAAGCGCAGACCGGGCCGTTGCCGAATTGAGCGGCCTCTTGGACGAAAAAGAAGTCGCGCTCGAACGTATCGAAGGCCACGAAGGACACCAGTTCATCAAAATCACACGCAAGTTGCACGGCAATGTGATGGTGAGCTACCTTGAGCCTAAGTTCCTCAACAGCAAAGCCTACCAAACCCTTACCCAAACCGCCGCCGCACTCAAAGGCATAGTCGGAAAAGAGGCGAAGCTCTACAAAGGCGACAACGAATACGATATCGACAGCTTTGAAGGCGCTTTGGACATCTTGATGAGCGTTGCTCAAAAAGGCATGTCCATCCAACGATACAAAGGCTTGGGCGAGATGAACCCGGAACAACTTTGGGAAACCACGATGGATCCTACCGTCCGCCGCCTCCTGAAAGTCCGCATCGAAGACGCCATCGCCG
>NZ_JBQCWY010000628.1:0-1802 GCF_051956955.1 Neisseria sp. P0021.S005
CGCGTTTTTTAGAAAACGACAAAGCGCGCGCATTGTCCGACGGCATTTTGGCGCAGTTGCAGGACACGCGGCAGATTCCGTTTTGTCAGGAACACCGCGCGCGGATGTACCATTTCCATCAGGACGCGGAATATCCGAAGGGCGTGTACCGTGTGTGTACCGCGGCGACGTACCGTTCCGGCTATCCTGAGTGGAAAATCCTGTTTTCGGTGGCGGATTTCGACGAGTTGCTCGGCGACGATGTGTATTTGGGCGGCGTGTCGCACTTGGTGGAAAAGCCCAACCGCGCGCTGTTAACACTGAGCAAATCGGGCGGCGATACGGCGTACACGCTGGAAGTGGATTTGGAAGCAGGGGAGTTGGTAGAAGGCGGTTTTCACTTTCCGGCAGGCAAAAACCATGTGTCGTGGCGCGATGAAAACAGCGTGTGGGTGTGTCCGGCTTGGGACGAACGCCAGTTGACCGAATCGGGCTATCCGCGTGAAGTGTGGCTGGTGGAACGCGGCAAGAGTTTCGAGGAAAGCCTGCCTGTGTATCAAATTGCCGAAGACGGCATGATGGTGAACGCGTGGCGTTATCTCGATCCGCAAGGTTCGCCGATTGATTTGATTGAAGCGTCGGACGGTTTTTACACCAAAACCTATTTGCAGGTGTCGGCCGAAGGCGAGGCGAAACCGTTAAACCTGCCCAACGATTGCGACGTAGTCGGCTATCTGGCTGGACATCTTTTGCTGACGCTGCGCAAAGACTGGAACCGCGCGAACCAAAGCTATCCGAGCGGCGCATTGGTGGCAGTAAAATTAAACCGCGGCGAATTAGGCGCGGCGCAGCTTTTGTTTGCGCCCGATGAAACGCAGGCATTAGAAAGCGTGGAAACGACCAAGCGTTTTGTGGTGGCGAGCCTACTGGAAAACGTACAAGGCCGTCTGAAAGCATGGCGTTTTACCGACGGCAAATGGCAGGAAGTCGAACTGCCGCGCCTGCCTTCGGGCGCGTTGGAAATGACCGACCAACCGTGGGGCGGCGACGTGGTTTACCTTGCCGCCAGCGATTTCACCACACCGCTGACGCTGTTTGCATTGGATTTGAACGTGATGGAACTGACCGTCATGCGCCGTCAGCCGCAGCAGTTCGATTCAGACGGCATCAACGTGCAGCAGTTTTGGACGACTTCAGCCGACGGCGAGCGCATTCCTTATTTCCACGTCGGCAAAAACGCCACGCCCGACACGCCGACCTTGGTTTATGCCTACGGCGGTTTCGGCATTCCCGAATTGCCGCATTATCTGGGCAGTGTCGGCAAATATTGGCTGGAAGAGGGCAATGCCTTTGTATTGGCGAACATACGCGGCGGCGGCGAATTCGGCCCGCGCTGGCATCAGGCGGCGCAGGGAATCAGCAAACACAAAAGCGTCGACGATTTGCTTGCCGTCGTGCGCGATTTGTCCGAACGCGGCATGAGTTCTCCCAAACACATCGGTTTGCAGGGCGGCAGCAACGGCGGCCTGATTACCGCCGCTGCCTTCGTACGCGAGCCGCAAAGTATCGGCGCGCTGGTGTGCGAAGTGCCGCTGACCGACATGATCCGTTATCCGCTGCTCTCCGCCGGTTCAAGCTGGACGGACGAATACGGCAATCCGCAAAAATACGAAGTCTGCAAACGCTGGCTGGGCGAATTGTCGCCGTATCACAATCTTTCAGACGGCATCAATTATCCGCCAGCGCTCATTACCACCAGCCTCAGCGACGACCGCGTCCATCCCGCCCACGCGCTCAAGTTTTACGCCAAACTGCGCGAAACC
>NZ_JBQCWY010000629.1:0-1801 GCF_051956955.1 Neisseria sp. P0021.S005
TCACCATCGGCCTGATTTTCTTTGCCTACTCAACCATTCTCGGCTGGTGTTATTACGGCGAGAAATGCGCGGTTTACGTCTTCGGCGAGAAGTTTGCCGGTTTGTACCGCGTTGGTTATGTTTCTTCGGTTATGCTGGGAACCGTGTTGAGCCTTGATTTGGTGTGGCTGGCTTCGGACACATTCAACGGCTTGATGGCGTTGCCCAACCTGATTGCGCTTTTGTTGATGGCGAAAGTCATCGTCAATGAAACGCGCGACTTCAAACAAAAAATCAAAAACGGCGAATTGCCGCATTAATGTCCAAGGCCGTCTGAATCTGAATATTCAGACGGCCCGATGTATATTAAGTCTGTTTGGAAAAAAGTCAGAGGAGGAGAAAAATGAAAGTGCTTGTTTTAGGTGCTGGTGTTGCCGGCGTATCTTCCGCGTGGTATCTGGCAGAGGCAGGACATGAAGTAACAGTCATCGACCGCGCCGAGGGTGTGGCGATGGAAACCAGTTTTGCCAATGCAGGCCAGCTTTCTTACGGCTATACCACGCCGTGGGCTGCTCCCGGTATTCCGACCAAAGCGCTGAAATGGCTGTTTAAAAGCCATCCGCCTTTGCTGTTTCGCCCTGACGGCAGCCTGTATCAAATCGAATGGCTGTGGCAAATGCTGCAAAACTGCACGGCCGCGCGCTATCAAATCAACAAAGAGCGCATGGTCAGGATTTCTGAATACAGCCGAGAAATGTTCCGCCGTTTTGAAGCGCAAACCGGCATGAATTTTGAAGGGCGCAAAAAAGGGACGTTGCAGATTTTCCGTCAGGCTAAAGAAGTCGAAGCGGCAGAACAAGACATTGCCGTTTTGGAACGCTACGGCGTGCCGTACCGCCGTCTGAAACCCGAAGAATGCGCCGAGTTTGAGCCTGCGCTGGCACGCGTTACCGCAAAAATTGCCGGCGGCCTGCACCTGCCTGCGGATGCGACCGGCGACTGCCACCTCTTCACTGAAAACCTATACAAATTGTGTCAGGAAAAGGGCGTACAGTTCCACTTCAACCAAACCATCAGCCGCATCGACCACAACGGGCTGCGCATCAAAGCCGTTGAAACCGAAACAGGGCGGTTTGAAGCAGATGCCGTTGTCTGCGCGCTCGGCTGCTTCAGCAGGACTGTGTTGGCGCAGTTGGATCTCAATCTGCCGATTTATCCCGTCAAAGGCTATTCCTTGACCCTGCCCGTCACAAACTCAGACGGCGCACCGGTTTCCACCGTTTTAGATGAAAGCTACAAAGTCGCCATCACGCGCTTTGACAACAGAATCCGCGTCGGCGGCATGGCGGAATTGTCTGGCTACGAAATCAAACTGCCCGAAAAACGCCGCGAAACCTTGGCTTTGGTCGTCAACGACTTGTTCCCCGAAGGCGGCGATTTGAAACAAGCATTGTTCTGGAGCGGTCTCAGACCGATGACGCCCGACAGCACACCGCTAATCGGGCGCACCCGCTTTGATAATCTCTTCCTGAATACCGGCCACGGTACTTTGGGCTGGACCATGTCGCTGGGTTCGGCAAAATTAACCGCCGATATCGTGAGCGGCAAAGATACCGAAATCCGAAGCGACGATTTGAGCCTGTCGCGTTATCAGGCTTAAGCTGGAAAGCGATAAGGTTTAGCGGCATTTCAAATTTAAAGGCCGTCTGAAAATTATTTTTCAGACGGCCTTTTGTTTCAAAATCTGTGTACCTAATCAATAAAATAAATAATAACTATTATCATGCGCATTAAAAAGTGTTAGTCTGAACCTGTCCCAGCT
>NZ_JBQCWY010000630.1:0-1797 GCF_051956955.1 Neisseria sp. P0021.S005
CATCTTGTCTCTCCCTTATGCTTGGCGGCTCTTGACGAACTCGGCTAAAGTTTTGACGTTGGCGAAGTTTTCGCGCAGGTTGTCGTTTTCACCGTCGAGCTGGAAGCCGAAGGTTTTTTGTACGGCCAAACCAAGTTCCAATGCATCAACCGAATCCAGGCCCAGGCCGTCGTCGCCGAAAAGTGGATCTTCGCTGCCGATGTCGGCAACGGTAATGTCTTCCAAGCCCAAGCTGTCGATGATTAATTGTTTGATTTGGTTTTCTAAATTGCTCATGTGGTTTTCCTTGTGAAATAGTCTTGCAGGTATTCGTTTAAACGGCGTGCGGCGATGGGCAGGGGTTTTTCTGCCAGCCATTCTTCAGGCAGGATGTCGTCGCCGACGGTAATTTCATAATGAATTTTTTGTGGCGGGATTTTGTACCACGGTTGCCCCTTTTTAAAATTGGGCGGCGTCATCTTGATGCACACGGGCGTGATGACTGATGCGCTGCGCAAACCGAGCGATACGGCGCCTCGGTGCATTTTAACCTGTCCGCCCCAACCTGTGCGCGTGCCCTCGGGGAAAATCAGCAGACTTTGCCCGCTTTTGAACACGGCATCGATTTCTTCCAGCATTTCCATGCTTTCGTCGTTGGGGATGTAGCCGGAAGCGATAATCTGGCTTTTCATGCTGGGGTTGTGCAACAGGTCTTTTTTAACCAGTACGTTTGGCTCTGAATAATGGCTGATCAGCAAGACGACATCCAAAAGCGAGGGATGGTTGGCAAGAATAAGCTGGCCGGGCCTGCCGAGTTTTTCCAAGCCGTTGAAACGGACGCTCAATACGCCCGACCATTGCAGGTAGCCGACAAAGAAACGCCAAACTCTGCCTATCATGCGTCTTGCTTCAAGTTGGCGTTTGATGTCGCCTTTGGTCGATTTGAGCGTATAGGGCAAAAGTGCGATTTTGAACAATACGCCTGCAACGCCGAAGAGGATGAAGCCGAAGAGTGTGGCAAAAAAGCGACGGAAATAGTCTAAAGTCTTCATGCGTTTTTCTGCCAGTGCCAGTTTCTACCGGCATAGTGTTGCGTATGTTGTCGGCCGTCTGAAAGCAGGAAGCGTACACACTCCAAGCTGCTCCAATAGGGCTTGACTGTTGTATCGTTAGGGTTTTCAGACGGCCTTTCGGATGTGGTTTCCAAGCTTAAGGTATAGTCTTCGCCTTTGGTGATGACCAGTGCCAATGCATAGGCAAACGGCGCACGTGTAGCCAAGACGGGATAGTCTTCAGACAAAGGATCATCGGCGACAATTACTAAAACGGATGGCGCGCCGTCTTGCAAAAGCGCGAATGCCTCGGTCAGCGCGGTTTCAAAGGAATCGGCGGCAACGGCCAATGCGGTATGCTCGCTCATGTCTTTGCGCAACATCGACCATTGTCCAATCGTTGCATTGTGGACGGACAGGCCGAATGAGGTCGGCGAGACGGTATGCGTGTTCAAAAGCTCTTGCCACAATTCAAAGCTGCGGTTGCTTTCGCCATCGTGCGAAACGTACACCGGTACACTTTCAGGATATTGGTCGGCCAGATTCCATGCAGCATCACAAACCAAGCGCGCCGCTTTTCCCAAGCGGCGGCGTTGCATAGGCGGCAAAAAGGAGAGCGCGGGTTTGCACTCCGGCAGTGAGGTGGTATCGAGTTTTCCCTGCGCCCAGTCCTGCCATTGCTCCGGCGTACTGATTTTGCTGGAGGAGGCCTGCCATGCGGCGATATTGAAGCTGAAACGGCAAACGTTTTGAGGCATGATGTCTT
>NZ_JBQCWY010000631.1:0-1789 GCF_051956955.1 Neisseria sp. P0021.S005
TCCGCGAAGAAGAAGACGGCACTGTCCTGCTTTACATCGACCGCCACCTGGTTCACGAAGTAACCAGCCCGCAAGCATTTGAAGGCTTGAAAATGGCCGGCCGCAAACTCTGGCGTATCGACAGCGTAGTCTCCACAGCCGACCACAACACCCCGACCGGCGACTGGCACAAAGGTATTCAAGACCCGATTTCCAAACTGCAAGTCGATACTTTGGACAAAAACATTAAAGAGTTTGGCGCACTCGCCTACTTCCCGTTTATGGATAAAGGCCAAGGCATTGTGCACGTTATGGGCCCGGAACAAGGAGCCACCCTGCCCGGCATGACCGTCGTCTGCGGCGACTCACACACTTCTACCCACGGCGCATTCGGCGCATTGGCGCACGGTATCGGCACTTCCGAAGTCGAACACACCATGGCGACCCAGTGCATTACCGCAAAAAAATCCAAATCCATGCTGATTTCCGTTGAAGGCTGTCTGAAACCCGGTGTTACCGCCAAAGACGTAGCACTTTATATCATCGGTCAAATCGGTACGGCCGGTGGTACAGGCTACGCCATTGAGTTTGGCGGCGAAGCCATCCGCAGCCTTTCTATGGAAGGCCGCATGACCTTGTGTAATATGGCGATTGAAGCCGGTGCGCGCTCAGGTATGGTTGCCGTCGACCAAACCACCATCGACTATGTAAAAGGCAAACCTTTCGCACCTAAAGGCGAAGCGTGGGACAAAGCCCTCGAGTACTGGCGCACGCTGGTGTCTGACGAAGGCGCCGTATTCGATAAAGAATACCACTTCAAAGCTGAAGACATCGAGCCTCAAGTAACTTGGGGCACATCGCCTGAAATGGTTTTGGACATCAGCAGTAAAGTGCCTAATCCCGCCGAAGAAACCGATCCGGTCAAACGCAGCGGCATGGAACGCGCCCTTGAATACATGGGCTTAGAAGCCGGTACGCCATTAAACGAAATCCCTGTCGATATCGTCTTTATCGGTTCTTGCACCAACAGCCGTATTGAAGACTTACGCGAAGCCGCCGCTATCGCCAAAGGCCGCAAAAAAGCGGACAATGTGCAACGCGTATTGATTGTCCCCGGCTCCGGTTTGGTTAAAGAGCAGGCAGAAAAAGAAGGCTTGCACGAAGTATTTATCGAAGCCGGTTTTGAATGGCGCGAGCCGGGCTGCTCTATGTGCCTTGCCATGAATGCCGACCGCCTGACCCCGGGACAACGTTGCGCCTCCACCTCCAACCGTAACTTTGAAGGCCGTCAAGGCAACGGCGGACGCACTCACCTCGTCAGCCCTGCCATGGCAGCCGCAGCTGCGGTGACCGGCCACTTTACCGACATCCGCACTATGGCTTAAAGTATTTTCAGACGGCCTTTATTGATCAGGCCGTCTGAAACAATACCTTGCTCAAGTAAGTTTTTCTATTGCGCAAAACGTCCGAAAACCTTCTTAATCATTGATAACTTGAAAGGAATCTAGTATGAAAAAACTGTTTGCATTAGCTGCCGCAGCCCTCATCCTGTCAGCTTGTTCCAGCACTTGGTCCGGCGCAAAAGACGATACCAACCGCAATTGGGACAAAACCAAAGAGACTGCCGAGCGCGTAGCCGATAAAACCAAAGAAACGGCAGAACACGTTGTCGACAAAACCGGTGAAGCCGTTAAAAAAGGCGGCAATGCAGTAGGCCGCGGCATGAGCCATGTTGGAGAAAAAATCGAAGCCGCTACCGAATAATTCGGTAAATCAGGCCGTCTGAAGCTCCTGACTCCGTTTCAGACGG
>NZ_JBQCWY010000632.1:0-1786 GCF_051956955.1 Neisseria sp. P0021.S005
AATTTGAGGAAGTCTTGACGGAAATCGGACATTTGGGTTCTCCCGAAAGATGTTGATTTATCAAAGAAACGATTATAAAGGATTCATGCGGAAAAATCAGGCCGTCTGAAAGCAGGTTCAACCCCGCTTTTAACCGACAAGGCGGCATTACCGTTTTATCCCAGCAATCAAAACAGATTATTCCCGATGATACGGATGATTGTGCAAAATCGAAACGGCGCGATAAAGCTGCTCGGTCAGCAAAACACGCACCATGCCGTGCGGCAGGGTCAGGCTGGAAAGGCGCATCATCATGTTTGCCTGCTGTTTCAATCGGTCGGTCATGCCGTCTGCACCGCCGATAATAAAGCAGACGTGTTCGCCGTTTTGCTGCCAGCTTTTCAAGTGTTGCGCCAATTCGACCGAAGTCGGCGCTTTGCCGCGCTCGTCCAATACCACCAAAAACGCGCCCTGCGGTATGGCTTCCAACAGGCGTTTTTCTTCAGCCGCCATGCCCTGAGCCGCATTCACACCCGCACCGCGTTTTTCGGGCTTGATTTCTTTCAGCGCATAATTGACATCGCGCCCGAAGCGTTTGGCGTACTCGCCGACGGCTTCATCCACCCAACGCGGCATTTTCGTGCCTACAGCCAAGACGGTGATATTCATGGAGTATCCTTTGTTATCGAATTGTCGGTTGGGCATTATGGTCAAGCAGGTTCTCGACTTTTTCAAACCATGAGCCAATACCCGCGCAACCGACTGAAAATAAAAGGCCGTCTGAAAGCCGAATGTATCCCGTTCGGCTGTTTCAGACGGCCTTTCAATGATTAGCAGTGAACCAGTGTACCTTCGTTTTCGCCGGTTACCACGCGTTTGAGCGAGCCTTCTTTAGCAATGCCGAAGACCACGATATTGAGTTTGCGTTCGCGGCAGAGGGCGAAGGCAGTGGCATCCATCACTTTGAGATTTTTTAACAAGGCTTCGTCAAAAGTAATGGTTTCATAGCGTGTTGCAGATGGGTCTTTTTTCGGGTCCGCGGTGTACACGCCGTCAACGTTGGTGGCTTTGAGCATCACATCGCAGTTCATTTCCGCACCGCGTAATGCGGCAGCAGTGTCGGTCGTAAAGAATGGGTTACCGGTACCGGCGGCGAAAATCACGACTTTGCCTTCTTCCAAATATTGAATGGCTTTAGGACGGGCGTAAGTTTCAGCGATTTGCTGCATAGACAGTGCGGATTGAACACGCGCTTTGATGCCCAAAGTTTCAAATGCGTCTTTGAGTGCCAACGCGTTCATCACGGTTGCCATCATACCCATGTAGTCGGCAGTGGCGCGATCCATGCTGCCTGCTTGTGCAGATACGCCGCGGAAAATGTTACCGCCGCCGACAACGATACCGACTTGCACGCCCATTCTCACGATTTCGGCAATTTCGCCGACAGTTTGAACGATGGTATCGTGATTGATGCCGAATGGATCGGAACCCATCAGAGATTCGCCGGAGAGTTTCAGTAATACGCGTTTGTATTTGATTTGCTGTGTCATGGGATACCTTGCTTTCTTGAATGTCGTCGGTCGGAGTTTGGGTCGTCTGAATTTTCAAACGGTCGGATTACAATGATATGGTGTGTCGTTCTATTATTGTTTTGGTTTTCAGACTGCCTTTATATTCGGTCGTCTTAAAATAGGTACCGTAAACGGTTTTCTCAAAAAAAAGCACCCTGATTCGTTTGGAATCTAGGTGCTTTCTTTTTCATAAGTGCCTTACACTTTAGCAGCGGCAGCAACTTCGGCTGCGTAGT
>NZ_JBQCWY010000633.1:0-1783 GCF_051956955.1 Neisseria sp. P0021.S005
AATTTGAGGAAGTCTTGACGGAAATCGGACATTTGGGTTCTCCCGAAAGATGTTGATTTATCAAAGAAACGATTATAAAGGATTCATGCGGAAAAATCAGGCCGTCTGAAAGCAGGTTCAACCCCGCGTTAAACCGACAAGGCGGCATTGCCTTCTTATCCCTGCACTCAAAGCGGATTATTCCCGATGATACGGATGGTTGTGCAAAATCGAAACGGCGCGATAAAGCTGCTCGGTCAGCAAAACGCGCACCATACCGTGCGGCAAGGTCAGGCTGGAAAGGCGCATCATCATATTTGCCTGCTGTTTCAAACGGTCGGTCATGCCGTCTGCGCCGCCGATAATAAAGCAGACGTGTTCGCCGTTTTGCTGCCAGCTTTTCAAATGTTGCGCCAATTCGACCGAAGTCGGCGCTTTGCCGCGCTCGTCCAATACCACCAAAAACGCGCCCTGCGGTATGGCTTCCAGCAGGCGTTTTTCTTCAGCCGCCATGCCCTGAGCCGCATTCACACCCGCGCCGCGTTTCTCTGGCTTGATTTCTTTCAGCGCATAATTAACATCGCGCCCGAAGCGTTTGGCGTACTCGCCGACGGCTTCATCCACCCAACGCGGCATTTTCGTGCCGACAGCCAAGACGGTGATATTCATGGGGTATCCTTTTGTATCGTTGTCGGTTGGATATTATGGTCAAGCAAGCCCTTAACCTTTTCAAACCATGAGCCAATACCCATGCAACCGACTGAAAATAAAAGGCCGTCTGAAAGCCGAATGTATCCCGTTCGACTGTTTCAGACGGCCTTTCAATGATTAGCAGTGAACCAGTGTACCTTCGTTTTCGCCGGTTACCACGCGTTTGAGCGAGCCTTCTTTAGCAATACCGAATACCACGATATTGAGC
This sequence comes from Neisseria sp. P0021.S005, assembly GCF_051956955.1. NCBI lineage: Bacteria > Pseudomonadati > Pseudomonadota > Betaproteobacteria > Neisseriales > Neisseriaceae > Neisseria > Neisseria sp. P0021.S005. The sequence goes on from NZ_JBQCWY010000633.1 coordinate 899, forward strand.
TTGCGTTCGCGGCAGAGGGCAAAAGCAGTGGCATCCATCACTTTGAGGTTTTTCAACAAGGCTTCGTCAAAAGTAATGGTTTCGTAGCGTGTTGCAGATGGGTCTTTTTTCGGGTCTGCGGTGTACACGCCGTCGACGTTGGTGGCTTTGAGCATCACGTCGCAGTTCATTTCCGCGCCGCGTAATGCAGCGGCAGTGTCGGTCGTGAAGAATGGGTTACCGGTACCGGCGGCGAAAATCACAACTTTGCCTTCTTCCAAATATTGAATGGCTTTAGGACGGGCGTAAGTTTCAGCGATTTGCTGCATAGACAGTGCGGATTGTACGCGCGCTTTGATGCCCAAAGTTTCAAATGCGTCTTTGAGTGCCAACGCGTTCATCACGGTTGCCATCATGCCCATGTAGTCGGCAGTGGCGCGGTCCATGCTGCCTGCTTGGGCGGATACGCCGCGGAAAATGTTACCGCCGCCGACAACGATACCGACTTGCACGCCCATTCTCACGATTTCGGCAATTTCGCCGACAGTTTGAACGATGGTATCGTGATTGATGCCGAATGGATCAGAGCCCATCAGGGATTCGCCGGAGAGTTTCAGTAATACGCGTTTGTATTTGATTTGCTGTGTCATGGGATACCTTGCTTTCTTGAATGTCGTCGGTCGGAGTTCGGGCCGTCTGAATTTTCAAACGGTCGGATTACAATGATATGGTGTGTCGTTCTATTATTGTTTTGTTTTCAGACGGCCTTTATATTCAGCCGTCTTAAAATAGGTACCGTAAACGGTTTTCTCAAAAAAAAGCACCCTGATTCGTTTGGAATCTAGGTGCTTTCTTTTTCATAAGTGCCTTACACTTTAGCAGCGGCAGCAACTTCGGCTGCGTAGT
>NZ_JBQCWY010000634.1:0-1782 GCF_051956955.1 Neisseria sp. P0021.S005
GTGTATCTGATACGTCGTCAGGAAAAAAGATAAGGCAAAATAAACTTCAGGCCGTCTGAAAGGCAATCTTCAGACGGCCTGAGTATTTTGTGTGCAAAAAACAAAATGCTAAAGTAAAATAATACCTTTCCAAATCAATGCGGCTATTGAAAATGTCCCAAACCATCTGCTTGAATATGATTGTCAAAAACGAAGCGGCAATCATCGAAGAAACACTGGCCAACATCACCGACCACATCAAACTTGACTACTATGTCATCAGCGACACCGGCTCGACAGATGATACCGTCGGCGTGATCCGCCGCTTTTTCGATGCAAAGGGCATCGCGGGCGAGATTCATCATGATGGTTGGCAAAATTTTGCATACAACCGCAATCAGGCGTTGAAACACGCAAAAGGCAAAACCGATTACGTTTTGATTTTTGATGCGGACGACCGCTTTGAAGGCAAATTGGAATTGCCCGAGCTGACTGCCGATCGTTACCGCCTCCGCATGAGAAATGCCATGGGCAGCGTGGTTTATTACCGTCCGCTGTTGTTGCGCAATGACGGAACATTCTACTGGCGCGGCGTGTTGCATGAGTTTATCGAGACCGACAAACAAGATACCAGCGAAGCCACGCTTCATGGCGACTATACGGTTCTCAGCGGCCGTTTCGGCGCACGCAGCAATATGGCGAATAAATACCTGCTTGATGCGGTTTCTTTGGAAAAAGCGTTTTACAGCCCTGAAGATGAAGACCTGAAACCGCGTTACGCCTTTTATGCGGCACGTTCTTATTGGGATTCTGATATGCCCGAGCGTGCGAGCGAATGGTTTAAAAAACGCATCGAGTTGGGCGGTTGGATCGAGGAAGTGACGGTTTCTTACCAACAGCTGGGCGAGTGCTACAAATTAATGGGCAAACGCGATGAAGCTTTGGCGACTTGGTTGGCAGGCTACGATTACAACCCGCGCCGTGCCGAGTGTCTCTACCTTGCGCAAACCATGCTGCGCCAGGAAGGAAAATACCGCATTTCCCATGCGATCGGCTTGATGGCGAAGCGCATTCCGTTCCCGAAAGACGATATTCTTTTTGTCCAAAGCAATGTTTATCAGTTGGACATCGACTATGAATTGTCGGTTACCGCCTATGCCGCCGGCGATTTGCGCCAAGGCTATGAATCTTGCCGCCACTTGCTCTTGCTTAATGTACGCGAGGCATTGACCACGGTGACCATGCAAAATATGTGGCTCTACCGCGAACACGCGCAAACCGAAACGCGCGAAGTGTTGGAGCAGCTGGTGGCCGTAATGCAGCCTTATGCCGCGCAAGGCGGACGTTTGGCAGAAGTGACCGAATATTTTGCCGATATTTTGAAAAACCGTTAATTAGCACTTTGACCCAGCCATAAGGCCGTCTGAAAGGAAATTTTTTGAGCAAGCGCAATCTGTTTTCCGTCGATAAATCTTTGGAGCAGCCCGAACGCGTCCTCTTGGTCGGCGTAATGCTGACGGCGGACTATTCTGGCGCAAATGAAACGCGCGAGCGCGGCTTTCAGACGGCCTTGACCGAAGCGGCAGAATTGGTGAGCGCGGCCGGAGGCGATTTGGTTTCTATCGAAACTTCACGCCGCGACAAACCGCATCCGGCTTTGTTTGTCGGTACGGGTAAGGCGGAAGAATTGGCGGCAGTGGTCAAGCAGCATGATGTCGGGCTGGTCGTGTTTAACCACGAACTCACGCCGACACAAGAGCGTAATCTGGAGAAAGAGCTTCAATGCCGCGTCCTCGACAGAGT
>NZ_JBQCWY010000635.1:0-1775 GCF_051956955.1 Neisseria sp. P0021.S005
CTGGCTGCAACTGCCGATTTATATAGGCTTGATTATCGCCCAAGTCATTTATGCCTGTAAGTTCCTCAAATCCTTGTGGCACTTGGTATCCAATTTCAGCATCATGGATGAAAACACCATCATGATCACCGTATTGAACCTGATTGATGTCGTAATGATTGCCAACCTGTTGACCATGGTCATTGTCGGCGGCTACGAGACCTTCGTTTCCCGCCTCCATGTTGACGAACATCCCGACCAGCCCGAATGGCTCAGTCATGTCAATGCTTCGGTTTTGAAGGTTAAGCTGTCGATGTCCATCATCAGCATTTCCTCCATCCATCTGCTGCAAACCTTCCTCAACGCTGCCAATCTGTCGGAAAAACAAATCATGTGGCAGTGTATTACCCACATCTGTTTCCTGATTTCCGCGCTTGCCATGGCTTTAACGGACAAAATCGTGTACAGCACGACGCATAAAGCGCATTGATAAAAGGCAATCAAAAGGCCGTCTGAAGTGTTTCAGACGGCCTTTTGTTATCTGGCAATGTTTACCGGCTTATTGCTTACGCTTGTCCCACCAGGCAAACAAATTACCCAAAACCGTTCCCGATACAGAGTGCCAAACGCAGGCAACGGCGGCGGCAACGGCGGACTCGGCATTACCGGGGAAGAATTTAGCACTCAAACCGGTGGCAAGTCCGGCATTTTGTACGCCGACTTCGATGGCAAGGGTGCGTTTTTTGGCGGTATTCATGCCGGTCAGCGCGCCGCTATAATAGCCTAGGATGTAGCCGCCGATGTTGTGGGCAGCGATGGCGAGTACCATAACGAAAGCGGATTCAGCGAAACGGTGGCCGTGAACGGCAGCAACGCCGCCGACGATACAGGCAAACGCGACAACGGCAACGGCAGGCATAATCGCGCGCACGTCTTCAAACCAATGTTTTTTATGCAGCAATATATTGGCGGCAGAGCCGATAACGACAGGCAATAGGGTAACGAGTAACATAAATTTGAACATACCCCAACCGTCCATTTCGACGGTTTGTCCGACCAAATAAGTCATCCACAGCGGCGTCATCACAGGAGCGAGGACGGTGGAAACCGTGGTCATACCGACTGAAAAGGCAACATCGCCTTTAGCCAAAAAACTCATGATATTGGACGAAACGCCGCCCGGGCAGGTGCCGACCAAAACCAGACCCAGCGTCAATCCGGGCGAAAGGTCAAAGGCTTTGGCAATGCCGATGGCAAGCAGGGGCATAATCGTGTATTGAGCGATTGCGCCGATGAAAATATCGAGCGGACGTTGCGCCAGAATTTGATAATCTTCTTTGCCCAAAGTCATGCCCATACCGAGCATGATAATGCCGAGTACAACGACTTGCGTATCGCCTTTTACCCACGAAAAAGTGGCAGGTTCAACAAAGGCGATGATGGAGGCAAGGACGATAATCAGGGCGGTGAAGCGGGTCATTTACCGACTGATAGCGGTCAGAAAGTTCATATTTTACTCCTTTGTATGTTTTTATCATGACAATAATTGCCATAATTTAACACATGCTAACTCTTTAGCGCAATTACAGTAACGAAACAGGAAATCCATCATCCAATAATGTTTAAAAACAAACCACACTAACTCCACCCAATATCAACACAAAGGCCGTCTGAAACCTTTTCAGACGGCCTTGTTTTATCCGTTCATTATCGATTTATTCGATATTTTGAACCTGTTCGCGCATTTGTTCGATTAAGACTTTCAGTTCAACCGACGCTTGCGTGCATTCGGCGGC
>NZ_JBQCWY010000636.1:0-1771 GCF_051956955.1 Neisseria sp. P0021.S005
CCGACATTCTGCAAGACCAAGCCATGCAGCGCAGCAATACCGACAATGCGCCGCGCTCTGCCATCCATCAAACCCTGTATTCCGCCGATACCTTTGTTCAGTATGATTATCTTGCCGGGAAAAACTTGCCTGATATTACCCGTCCGCAAGAAGGCCAAATCAACTGGCTGCATTTTGTCGGCATCAATGATGTTGCCTTGCTCAAACATGCGCTTGAGCCTTACGGCATCCATGAGCTGGTTATTGAAGATATTCTCAGCCGCAAGCAACGTCCGAAAATTGAAGACTACGGCAGCTATGTTTTTACTGCCGCACAGGTTTACCATTACACAACTACAGGCAAGCTCCATTCCGACCAAGTGTATGTGATTATCGGCAAAGATTTTGTGTTGTCTTTCCAACAAAAACCGTTGGGCTTGTTCAGTCATCTGCGCCGGCAGATGCACGAAAATCCGCACAATATTTTGAACAAAAACACGGCGTTTCTGGCGTATTGTCTGCTTGACCGTATTGTGGACGACTATTTCATCGTTTTGGAGTCGTACAACAACCGTGTCGAAGCGATAGACAAGTCCCTGTTTAAAAATGAAAACAGCGATATTCTCAGTAAGATTCACCGCCTCAAGCGCGATGCCGTCCGTCTGCGGCGCACGCTTTTGCCATTGCGCGACGTGTTCTACCAACTGGCCGTACGCGGCGATTTTGCCATTTTCAAAGGCGAATCGACCGTCTATCTGCGCGATGTGTACGACCACAATATGCAGCTTATCGAATCGCTTGATGCCTCGCGTGATATGGTGTTGAGCATGATGGACATTTACCTTTCCTTCCAATCCAACCGCATGAACCAGCAAATGCGCGTGTTGACGGTTATCACCATCATCTTTATGCCGCTGACCGTCATCACCGGTATCTACGGCATGAACTTCGACAATATGCCCGAGCTGCATTGGCATTACGGCTATTTCATGGTTTTGGGTGTGATGCTGTGCATCATCATCGGACTGCTGATTTTCTTTTCGCGTAGAAAATGGTTATGATCAGGTGTGGCAGATTGAATTTTTCCACTCAAAAACGGTAGAATCAAAATTCCTACAAAACATGCCGTCTGAAATAACAGGCGGCCTTAAAAACAAACCACTTCAAGAGGTCAAACCATGGAACAAGCACGCCAACTTCCTTCTCACGAACTCATCATGTCCGAGCTGATGATGCCGGATACGGCAAACTTCAGCGGCAACGTCCACGGTGGCGAATTATTGCGCTTGCTCGACCAAGTCGCTTATTCCTGTGCCAGCCGATACAGCGGCAACTACTGCGTTACCTTGTCTGTCGATAAAGTTTTGTTTAAAGAGCCTATCCATGTCGGCGAACTGGTAACCTTTTACGCCAGCATTAACTACACCGGCCGCACTTCTATGGAAGTTGGCATCCGTGTAGAAGCGCAAAACATCCGCACCGGTGAAGTGCGCCATACCAACAGCTGCTACTTCACCATGGTTGCCGTAGAAGACGGCAAGCCGGTTGCCGTGCCACCTTTGGAAATCAATACACCGCGCCAACGTTGCCGTTATGAAAAGGCTAAAAAGCGCAAAGCATTGAGCTTGCAGGCTTCCGATGAAGATTCTTGCAGCAACTAAATTGAATTTATTAAATAACGAAGGCCGTCTGAAATCCTGTTTCAGACGGCCTTCACGCAAAAGCCATAAACCGCTTGTTTTGTGGTAGAATCAACAAGATTTTTGCCATACGAAATTACAGATAATCATGA
>NZ_JBQCWY010000637.1:0-1769 GCF_051956955.1 Neisseria sp. P0021.S005
CGGCTCTTCTCGTTCTCGCTGACGGCAGCGTATTTCACGGCACATCAATCGGTTACGAAGGTTCGACTTCCGGCGAAGTCGTGTTCAACACTTCCATGACCGGCTATCAGGAAATCCTGACCGACCCGTCCTACTGCAAACAAATCGTTACCCTCACCTATCCACACATCGGCAACACCGGCACCAACGCCGAAGATGAAGAAAGCCGCTGCGTTTACGCCGCCGGTTTGATTATCCGCGACCTGCCGCTGCTGCACAGCAACTTCCGCGCATCCGAAAGCCTGCACGACTATTTGGTACGCAACAAAACCGTCGCCATCGCCGATATCGATACCCGCCGCCTGACTACCCTGTTGCGTGAAAAAGGCTCGCAAGGCGGTGCGATCATGACCGGTGCGGATGCCACCGTTGAAAAAGCACAAGAACTGATTGCCGCATTCGGCAGCATGGTCGGCAAAGATTTGGCAAAAGAAGTTTCCTGCACAGAAGCCTACGAATGGACCGAAGGCGAATGGGCGCTGGGCAAAGGTTTCGTTACTCCTACCGAACAGCCTTACCATGTCGTCGCCTACGATTTCGGTGTCAAAACCAACATCCTGCGCATGCTCGCCTCACGCGGCTGCCGCTTGACCGTCGTTCCGGCGCAAACCAGCGCGGAAGACGTCTTGGCACTCAATCCTGACGGCGTATTCCTGTCCAACGGCCCCGGCGACCCCGAGCCTTGCGACTACGCCATCAAAGCTGTACAAAAACTGATGGAAAGCGGCAAACCGATTTTCGGCATTTGTTTGGGACACCAGCTGATCAGCCTCGCTATCGGCGCAAAAACCCTGAAAATGCGCTTCAGCCATCACGGTGCCAACCACCCGGTACAAGATTTGGACAGCGGCAAAGTCGTCATTACCAGCCAAAACCACGGTTTTGCCGTCGATGCCGACACTTTGCCTGCCAACGCACGCATTACCCACAAATCCTTGTTTGACAACACCTTGCAAGGCATCGAGCTGACAGACAAACCCGTGTTCTGCTTCCAAGGCCACCCCGAAGCCAGCCCGGGCCCGCAAGACGTCGGCTATCTATTCGACAAATTCATTGACAATATCAAAGCAGCAAAACAATAAAGCTGATTTTTTCAGACGGCCACACTCAACTCGACAACAGGCCGTCTGAAAACCAAACTTCAAAAATATAAATTCAGCCCCCTCTCAACATCTGTACAGCCTGAAAACCCAATCGTCTAATCAGAAAGGAAAACCAATGACTGAAAAACAAATGCACATTCTTTCCGTCACCGCCACCCTGGCCGGCGTCGGTATGTACGTTTCTTATATCCCGCAAATCCAAAACAACCTTGCCGGCAACCCCGGCTCGCCGTTGCAACCCCTCGTCGCCGCCATCAACTGCACATTATGGTTTGCCTACGGCTTTTTGAAAGAAAAACGCGACTACCCCATCATACTGGCAAACGCCCCAGGCATTATTTTGGGTTTGATTACATTTATCACTAGTTTTTAAGGAAGTTTTCAGACGGCCTGTGCAAATCAACATCTGTACAGCCTGAAAACCCAATCGTCTAATCAGAAAGGAAAACCAATGACTGAAAAACAAATGCACATTCTTTCCGTCACCGCCACCCTGGCCAGCGTCGGTATGTACGTTTCTTATATCCCGCAAATCCAAAACAACCTTGCCGGCAACCCCGGCTCGCCGTTGCAACCCCTCGTCGCCGCCATCAACTGCACATTATGGTTTGCCTACGGCTTTTTGAA
>NZ_JBQCWY010000638.1:0-1762 GCF_051956955.1 Neisseria sp. P0021.S005
TCGAAGAATTGGCAAAATACACTGCCGACATGGGTAAAAAAGTTAACGACATCGGTGATGAAGTAACTGCCCTGAGCGACGCGACTAGCGCAGCTATCACTCGTCACGATAAAGACATCGTTGACTTAGCACAAGCAGGTCTGAAAGCAACTGAGGCTTTGGAAGCCAACCGTAAAGATATTGATGCCAACACAGCAGCAATCGAAACTAAAGCCGATAAAGCTGACTTCGAAGAATTGGCAAAATACACTGCCGACATGGGTAAAAAAGTTAACGACATCGGTGATGAAGTAACTGCCCTGAGCGACGCGACTAGCGCAGCTATCACTCGTCACGATAAAGACATCGTTGACTTGGCACAAGCAGGTCTGAAAGCAACTGAGGCTTTGGAAGCCAACCGTAAAGATATTGATGCCAATAAAAAATACATCGGTGATCTCGCATTAGCCGGCAAAGCAGCAGCTGACGCTTTAGAAGCTAACCGTCAAGACATCGACGCCAATAAAGCAGCAATCGCTGAAAATACTGCCAAACTTGAAGAGCAAAAAGAAGCTAACGAAGGCTTCAACAATGCGATCGCCAGCTTGGATAAAGACATCGGTGATCTCGCATTAGCCGGTAAAGCAGCAGCTGACGCTTTAGAAGCTAACCGTCAAGACATCGACGCCAATAAAGCAGCAATTGAGACCAAAGCTGATAAGACTGCTGTAGAAAGCGTAAGAACAATAGCTGTTGAAGCTCAAAAATCAGCTCAAGTGGTAAAAGGTGCTGTTGAAGTTGCCCAAAAATCTGCTGAAACTGCTGAAAGCCATGCCAAAGCTGCAAAAACATCCGCTGATGCTGCCAATAATGTAGCAAGTGCGGCGCAAACTGCTGCTGCTCAAGCTCAAGATGCAGTTAAAGCTAATGCCACACAAGTTGCCGCTAACAAAGCCGATATTGCTACCCTGCAAACAGCAAGCAACCAACACGCTGCCGGTATTGCTAAAAACTCAGCGCGTATCGACAACTTGGACAAAAACGTAGCTAATCTGCGCAAAGAGACCCGCCAAGGTCTTGCTGCACAAGCAGCCCTCAGCGGTCTGTTCCAACCTTACAGCGTTGGTAAGTTTAACGTTACCGCTGCTTTGGGTGGTTTCAAATCTGACACCGCAGTTGCAGTCGGTGCAGGCTACCGCTTCAATGAAAACTTTGCAGCCAAGGCCGGTCTTGCAGTCGGCACCTCTTCAGGCGGCTCTGCATCTTACAACGTAGGCGTGAACTACGAATGGTAATACTGGTTTAGTGTTAAATAGGTATCAAACCCGCAGCTATGCTGCGGGTTTTTTGTTTTGTTTGGCGGGTTTGCTCAACTGGACATGAATCTCGAATAAAAGACTTATAGTGGATTGACTTTAAACCAGTACGGCGTTGCCTCGCATAGCCGTACTATCTGAGACCTTTGCAAAATTCCCCAAAATCCCCTAAATTCTCACCAAGACATTTAGGGGATTTTCCATGACCACCTTCTTCCAGCAAACTGCCCAAGCCATGATTGCCAAACACATCGACCGTTTCCCACTATTGAAGTTGGATCAGGTGATTGATTGGCAACCGATCGAACAATACCTGAATCGTCAAAGAACCCGTTACCTCCGAGACCACCGCGGCCGTCCCGCCTATCCCCTGTTGTCCATGTTCAAAGCCGTCCTGCTCGGACAATGGCACAGCCTCTCCGATCCCGAACTCGAACACAGCCTCATCACCCGCATCGACTTCAACC
>NZ_JBQCWY010000639.1:0-1720 GCF_051956955.1 Neisseria sp. P0021.S005
TTCAGGTGTGGGGAGGAGAAGGACTTGCCTGGTTGAACTGAAAAAGTTGCCGAAAGGGGAAGTTGATGAAGAACAAATGAAAAAAACTGAAAGCCATCGGAACCAGCTGGGATGACAAGGGGAAGGCGAACAATCCAATATCAACATCACGGGCTCAGATGTTTCAGGTAAAGCAGGAACCGGCCTGATTGCCGATAAGCAAATCCATCTGCAATCCGCCGAACAAAGCAACACCGAATGCAGCCAAAACAAATCAGCAGGCTGGAACGCAGGTGCTGCCGTATCATTCGGACAAGGGGGCTGGTCATTAGGCTTTACCGCAGGCGGCAATGTCGGCAAAGGCTACGGCAATGGCGATAGTGTAACCCAGCGCCATAGCCATATTGGCGACAAAGGCAGCCAAACCCTTATCCAAAGCGGCACCACCACCATCAAAGGTGCGCAGCTTATCGGCAAAGGCGTACAGGCAGATACGCGCAACCTGCATATAGAAAGTGTTCAAGATACTGAAACCTATCAGAGCAAACAGCAAAACGGCAACGCCCAAGTTACCGTCGGTTACGGATTCAGTGCAAGCGGCAGTTACAGCCAAAGCAAAATCAAAGCAGACCATGCCTCCGTAACCGAGCAAAGCGGTATTTATGCCGGAGAAGACGGCTATCAAATCAAGGTCGGAAACCATACAGACCTCAAAGGCGGCATCATCACGTCTAGCCAAAGCGCAGAAGACGAAGGCAAAAACCGCTTTCAGACGGCCACCCTCACCCATAGCGACATTCAAAACCACAGCCGATACGAAGGCAAAAGTTTTGGATTGGGTGCCAGCATTGCCGTAAGCGGCGAAACACTGGGGCAGAGCGCACAAAATAAGCCTCAAGACAAACACCTGACAAGCGTAGCCGATAAAAACGGCGCAAGTTCATCAGTAGGTTACGGCAGCGACAGCGACAGTCAAAGCAACATCACAAAAAGCGGCATCAACACCCGCAACATCATCCTCACCGATGAGGCAGGACAGCTCGCCAAAACAGGCTACGGCACAGACAAAGCCGCGCAACTGGCGTACACCGACATCCGCACCGAGGATGCCGGCCAACAATCAGGCAGCCTGAAAAACCGATTTGATGCGGACAAAGTGCAAAGCGAGCTGGATTTGCAGCGCAATGTCTCACAACAATTTGCCCCCGTTGCCGCTCAAACTGTTGCATGGACAGCAGATAAACTGGGCAATATACAGAACTACGAGCGCGTTCAAATCGCTAAAGCAAATTTACAAGAGCAATTAAAAGACGCGCAAAACCCTGAGCAAATTGCCCAACTGCAACAACAAATCGTCCTTGCAGACCAATACCTATCCGACCATCAAACAGAGTACAACACATGGAAGGAAGGCGGATTAGGGCGAGCTGCGCTCCACGCAGGGGTAGGAGCACTCTTAACAGGTGATGCACAAGGCGCAGTAGGAGCAGGCACCTCATCGCTAGCAGCACCCTATTTAAACCAAGTAGGCGATAAATTTGGTGGCGCAGGGCAATTACTGGCAGACACCCTAGGAGGCGCAGCGATTGGTGCGCTGACGGGTGGAAGCACGGGTGCGGAGGTTGCGGGGGCGAATGCGGATTGGTTTAATCGCCAGTTGCATCCTGATGAAGTGAAGTGGTTACACAGTAAAGATACGCTACAAAAATATATTAACTATTTAAAAAATAAGGGTATAAAT
>NZ_JBQCWY010000640.1:0-1753 GCF_051956955.1 Neisseria sp. P0021.S005
CTATTTGATAAATATAAATTTAATGAGGAATTATGCCTTGAAAATCCTATTTATCCGGTATCTGTAAAAGTTTGAATCTGCCTTGTAAATCAGTATGCAGGACCGATATTCTTGCTTGATCCCCAGATTAGTTCTATTTGTCAGAACGTTTTGCTCAATTCGACAAACATTTTGGTTTTGCCGTATTCGTAGAACTTGTCGTTGCTCCATGTTTTGTTGTGGGCAATGGTCAGGCGTGGGGTGATGCCTTTGAAATGGAGGGCGCGATGCCATACGCTCAGGGAGGCGGAGGCTTCTTTGTCGCGGCGGTTTTGTTCGTTGCTGAAGAAGCTGGGGGCTTGGTAATGGCGTTGGGCGGCGCTGAGGCGTAGGACGGTGGAGAGGCCTTTGGGCCATTCTTGTCCCCATGTGGTGCGCAGGGCGTAGCGGTTGAAGCTGTCGCTTTTGTCGTCGCGGTTGCGTTCGCGGTAGAGGTCGATACCGGCTACCCAGTATTGGCGCGCGTTGCGGTAGTACACGATGGAGTTGCTGAGCAGTTGGCTGGTGTTGTTGGAATGCTCGCGGCGGCCGTTTTTCAGACGGCCTGCTTCAAATGCGCTGAGGGTTTGCAGCTTGGGTTGCCACCAATGGTTGTAGTGGAGGCGTGCGCCGTTGGTGTAGGTGTAGGGGTCGTTGCCGTAGAAGCGGCGTTCGTGGAACGGGGTAATGCCGATATCGTTGCGCTGGTCGGCATAGCCGATGCCTGCCGAAAAGCGTGTGGTGAGGTCGTTGTAGTTGGTGTGTTTGGGATAGATTTTGCCGTAATGGTCTGCGCCTGCCGTGGCATAGAAGCCGCGGGGCAGCGACCATTTTTTTTCTGCGCCGATTTGGTAATGGATGGCAGTGGCATCGATGGGTTCGGGGAATGTCCAGCCTCGGAAGCAGTCGTCGTCGGGATAGGCAAGGCGCACGGCGCGGCATTGTTCATCGCTCAGGTGGTTGCCCAGACGGCGTTGGCCGGGGGCTTGGTTGATGTTTTGTTCGCGCGTGATGTTCAGGCCGGCGTTGAATTGCCATGAGTCGCGTTCGCGCAGGGCTTTGCGGTAGGTTTCGATGCGTTCTTGCAAGGCAGGCGGGAGGGATTCGGTTTGTAGTTTGTCGAACTGGTCGGCTGCGGCTTCGTTTTGTTTGTCTTCAAACAAGGCGGTCGCAAGCTGCCAGCGGACGGCGGAGGCATCGGGTTGCTCGGCGATAAAGCGGCGGTAATGGCCGATGGCTTCGGCGGCGCGTCCTTCGGATTGGGCAAGCAAACCTTTGGCATAGCGTGCCATGGCGCGGTCGTGTTCTGGCCATTGTTCGTAAATGGGCAAAACGGCTTTGATGCCGGGGATGTTGTGGGCGACGACGGCGGAATACATGGCGCGTGCCAGTAATTCGGTGTTGGCAAGCAGGGTATCGGCATCGACGTTGATGATTTTTTCAGACGGCCTGTTTGTCTGCTCGGCAGTGATGTTGTGCGTTTCGGGTTGTTGGGGTTCGGCTGTGTTGACTTGAAGCTCGGGTTTCACATCAGGCGGCACATCGGCGGCGTGAAGGGAAAGGGGAAGGATGGCGAGGAGGAGCAGACGTTTTTTCATGGCAATGTTTGGGATGTTATCGGTATAAGTGGGCAGATTGTACAATGTTTTGAGTCGGAAATTTTGCAAACCGAGTGCCATTTTATCTGATAAAGACGACAAAAGGCCGTCTGAAAACCGATGGGATTTCAGACGGC
>NZ_JBQCWY010000641.1:0-1753 GCF_051956955.1 Neisseria sp. P0021.S005
CCTCAATATTGAGTACGTGAGTACAATTTAGTTTCATTTCAGCCTGTAAGTTTTTGATAAATTAATTCTATTGACGTTAAGACAAATGCTTAATTCCTAATAAACTCAAAACCTTGCAGACCAGTCATTTTTTCTGTTTTTGAACTGTAAAAATATCAAAACATGGCTGTTCCTAGCCGCAACCATCATTTGGGGAGTCCCTCTTTTTATGGCATAATGGACTACTTGACGGATTGTTCCGCCCCCATTTTTTTCAAACCGCAGAATCAAAATCATACTGCGGTTTGTCCATTTCAGAATCAGATTTTTCAGACGGCCTCATCATTCCAAAGGCCGTCTGAACAGAAAGCCACCATCATGAATCCTTTCTCTTCACTCGGTTTAGGCAGCGAATTGGTCTCCGCCCTGACCGATCAGGGTTATGAAAACCCGACGCCTATTCAAGCCGCAGCGATTCCTAAAGCCTTGGCAGGACACGATCTTTTGGCTGCAGCACAAACCGGCACAGGTAAAACCGCCGCCTTTATGCTGCCCAGCCTCGAACGCCTGAAACGCTACGCCACATCCAGCACCTCCCCTGCCATGCATCCTGTCCGCATGTTGGTATTGACCCCAACCCGCGAACTGGCCGATCAAATCGATCAAAACGTGCAGGCATACATTAAAAATCTTCCTTTGCGCCACACCGTCCTCTTCGGCGGTGTCAATATGGACAAACAAACTGCCGACTTGCGCGCCGGTTGTGAAATCGTTGTTGCCACAGTTGGCCGACTGCTTGACCACGTCAAGCAAAAAAACATCAATTTAAACAAAGTCGAAATCGTCGTACTCGACGAAGCCGACCGTATGCTTGATATGGGTTTCATCGACGATATCCGCAAAATCATGCAGATGTTGCCCAAACAGCGACAAACCCTGCTTTTCTCCGCCACTTTCTCACCGCCTATCCGTAAGCTTGCGCAAGATTTTATGCACACGCCTGAAATGGTTGAAGTGGCTGCGCAAAACACCACCAACGCCAATGTCGAGCAACACATCATTGCCGTTGATACACTCAAAAAACGCAACCTGCTCGAACGTCTGATTGTTGATTTGCATATGAATCAAGTCATTGTATTCTGCAAAACCAAACAAAGCGTCGATCAAGTTACCCGCGACCTCGTCCGTCGCAACATTGCCGCGCAATCCATCCACGGCGACAAATCCCAACAAAGCCGACTGGAAACCCTCAACGCCTTTAAAGAAGGTTCATTACGCGTTTTGGTTGCCACTGACGTTGCCGCACGCGGCCTGGATATTGCCGAGTTGCCTTTCGTCATCAACTACGAGCTGCCAACCCAACCTGAAGACTACGTCCACCGCATCGGACGTACCGGCCGGGCCGGTGCCGACGGCGTTGCCATTTCCTTAATGGATAAAACCGAACAGAAAATGTTTGAATCCATTAAAGAGCTAATCGGCAGCGATTTGAATGTGGAACGCATCGAAGGCTTCGAGCCGCATTGGTGGGGCAACGACAATCAAGATGAAGCCGAAGCGCAACCGGTTCAGCACAACGACAGCCGCTCTCGTCGCGATGATAGAAACAAACGCAACGAATACGCGAATAAATCAGACAAAAACTCGAAAAAAGCAGAAGAGAAAAACGATCCGGGTATTGTCTGCGGCAAAATTGCCGGCAGAACACGCCGCAGCCGTCACGAGCGTCAGCCTTGCGCCCTGCTCCAACCTGGTTTTGGCGTAAAGTAAACAA
>NZ_JBQCWY010000642.1:0-1751 GCF_051956955.1 Neisseria sp. P0021.S005
ATGGAGAGGCGTTCGAGGACATCCTCGGCGGATACGCCTTTTGCCAGTTGCTTCATGGCATTTTCCAATACTTGGCGGCGTGCACGTTCACCTTCGTCGCGCAAGGCGCGGATAAGCGGAACGCTTTGGCGGTTTTTCTGTAGGCGGATAAATTCGCTGACTTTTTCTTCCACCATGCTTTCAGCCGCCGCCGCTGCTTTTTTGCGCGCATCTTTACCGCTTTGGACAATGTCCATCATGTCGTCTACGGTATAGAGATATGCGTCTTCCAATTCGCCGACTTCGGCTTCGATATCGCGCGGAACAGCCAAATCCAGCAGGAAAACAGGCATGTTGTGGCGTTTTTTCAATGCGCGTTCGACCATGCCTTTGCCGACGAGTGGGAGTTGGCTGGCAGTGGAAGAAACAACCACGTCGTAATCGTGAAGAATATCGGGCAATTCGTTCAGCAGGCAAGCTTCGGCGTTGACACCGAGTTTGTCGCACAATTCCTGCGCGCGCTGGTGTGTGCGGTTGGCAACGGTAATGAGCTTGGGATTTTTGGCGGCAAAATAAGTAGCCACCAGCTCAATCATTTCGCCTGCGCCGATAAAAAGGACGTTCAGATCAGAAATGGAAGGGAAGATTTGCTCTGCCATTTTGACCGATGCAGAAGCCATGGAGACGGAGTTTTCGCCGACAGCAGTGTCGGTACGCACTTCTTTGGCAACGGCAAAGGTTTTTTGAAACAGGGCGTTTAAGTGGGTGTTGATGCTTTCCTGTTCTTGCGCAACGCGGACGGCATCTTTGATTTGACCGAGAATTTGCGGTTCGCCCAAGACCATGGAATCTAAACCGCAGGCGACGCGGAAGGCGTGGCGGACGGTTTCATTATTATCTAAGGTATAGAGGTAAGGGCGGATTTCTTCGGCAGGCAGGTCGTGATATTGTGCCAACCAGTCGATGATTTTTTCGGTTTCGCCGACGCAGTAAAGCTCGGTGCGGTTGCAGGTAGAAAGAATGACTGCTTCTTCCGCCGCCTCACTACGCGCGAGGTTGGACACGGCATCCGGCAGATTTGCAGCTGCAAATGCCAGTTTTTCGCGTATGCTCAAGGGCGCGGTTTGGTGATTGAGTCCGACGACGGTAAGTTGCATGGTTATGGTATGACTGGGTAGTGTGTGTGGTGGGTATTATAGCTTAAGTGGGCTTTAAAATGAATGTGTTGGGGGAGAAGATGCAATGAGGTTTGCCATCGAAAAGGCCGTCTGAAAAGATTCAGACGGCCTTTTATCAAGAAAGGCTTAAACGGCTTCAGCTTCTTCTGCCAAGAAACCGCGCAGTTTTTGCATAGCTTTGGCTTCGATTTGGCGGATGCGTTCGGCAGATACGCCGTATTCGGCAGCCAATTCGTGCAGGGTCAAACCGCCATCGTCTTGCAACCAGCGGCTTTCAACGATACGGCGGCTGCGGTCGTCCAGTTGTGCCAAGGCGTTTTGCAGACCTTCGGTTTGCAGGGCGTAGTGGGCTTGTTTGGACAACTGGCGGCTAGGCTCTGCATCGTGATCGGCCAACCAGTCGATAGGGGCGAAGTTGTCTTCGTCATCGTTGTTTTCTGCCATGATGCCGATATCGTGACCGGTCATGCGTTGTTCCATTTCCAAGACTTCGGACAATTTGACGCCCAAATCGTCGGCGATTTCTTGCGCTTCTTTTGGAGACAAGGCATTCAGGTTTTTACGCATGCTGCGCAGATTGAAGAACAGTTTGCG
>NZ_JBQCWY010000643.1:0-1746 GCF_051956955.1 Neisseria sp. P0021.S005
ATGTGGCTTACTCGGTCTTGCCCGTGATTGCCGAAGTCAGCCGTCGCAATGGCATCCGTCCTTCCCGTCCGCTGACGATGGCGGTTATCGCTTCCCAATTTGCGATTGTCGCCAGCCCGATTGCCGCAGCCGTTGTTGCCTGCGTCACCATGCTTGAGCCGCAACACATCACGATGGCGGATGTGTTGAAAGTTACCGTTCCATCCACGATTTTGGGTATCGGTTTGGCTTGCGTGTTCGTAAACAAACTGGGCAAAGAATTGAAAGACGATCCGTATTATCAGGCTTTACTGAAAGACCCGAACTATGTGAAAGAATACATCGATGTGGAGGAACAACAAACCGATGTCGCCATTTCGCCGAAAGCCAAATTGTCGGTCGGTATTTTCTTGACTGCGGCATTGCTGGTGGTCGTGATGGGTGCGCTGCCAGAGCTGCGTCCGGCTTTTGAACACGATGGCGCGATCAAGCCTATGGGCATGGCGCATACGATTGAAATCGTGATGTTGTCTGCTTCTGCACTGATTATCTTGGCGTGTAAACCCAATGGCGATGCGATTACCCGAGGTTCGGTATTCCATGCCGGTATGCGTGCCGTGATTGCAGTATTTGGCGTGGCTTGGTTGGGCGATACCTTGATGAACGGCCACTTAACAGAAGTGGAATCGACCGTCAGCCATTTGGTTGAATCTGCACCATGGACCTTTGCCTTTGCCCTGTTTGTCTTGTCGGTATTGGTCAATAGTCAAGGCGCGACAGTGGCAACGCTATTTCCAATCGCCATCAAACTGGGTATTCCTGCGCCCATCATTATCGGCACATTTGTTGCGGTAAACGGCTATTTCTTCATTCCGAACTACGGTCCGATTATTGCCGCTATCGACTTTGATACAACCGGCTCGACCAAAATCGGCAAATTTATCTTCAACCACAGCTTCATGATTCCGGGCCTGTTGAGCATGGCATTTAGTCTGGCTTTCGGTTTGTTGTTGGTTCAACTGTATTATTGATAGGCTGAAAAATGAAGGCCGTCTGAAATTAAATTTCAGACGGCCTTTTTGATATTGTTATTCGAGAGCTTAATTGCAGTATTTATTGACGTCGTTTTGGTATTGTTTAATCAGGCTGTCGCGATTGGCCAAGCGTGCGCTTTCGGCGACTTGGCGGTTGATTTTGGCGATTTTGCAGTTTTCCAGCTTGTTTTGGCGGTTTTGCTCTTCGATTTTTTTGTTGCGCTCTTCGATTTGTTTGTTTTGTTCCGCAACCTGTTCGTTGGGCTGCTCGGCAACCGGCTCAGATGCCGCCGCAGCAGGTGCAACGGCAGGTTTGACATTGTGCGTACGGATGTTGACCACGCCGGAACGCTTCGGTTGCAGGCGGTTTGGCGTATCGGAATAGTTGTTGCCCGATGTGCCTTTCCAAGTGTACACCTCGGCCGCACCGGTCAGAGCGGCGGAAGAGAGAAGGGCTGCTATCAGACAGGTTTTGAGTACGGAAGATTTCATGGGTTTCCCTTATGTAAATGATGTTCTCATGCGGCTTATTTTACTTGAAACTGCAATGCGTTGGCATATTTTTGTACGCCAAATCAAATCATGTAAAAAAATAACGTTAAAACGTGTATTGCCAATGTTAGCATCAAGCCGGTGTGATATAATGCCGTGCATCTTGCACAAACTGAAAGACCGAGCATCATGCGTATTGTAGAAAAAGCCTATACTTTCGACGACGTTTTGTTGGTTCCAG
>NZ_JBQCWY010000644.1:0-1736 GCF_051956955.1 Neisseria sp. P0021.S005
AAACCGTGATTGCCATCGCCCACCGCCTCTCCACCATCGCCGCGATGGACCGCCTCATCGTCTTGGACAAAGGCCGCATCATCGAAGAAGGCAGCCACACCGAGTTGCTCGAGAAACAAGGCCTGTATGCCAAACTTTGGGCGCACCAAAGCGGCGGCTTCTTGAGTGAGCATGTCGAGTGGGAAAACAATTAAACGCTTTGAAAGAAGATAAAAGGCCGTCTGAAAACATTTTCAGACGGCCTTTATTAATGAAGCAAAGGGCAGGTGGGATAACCGCCTTTTTTCAGTTGAAACCTTAGTTGTTTACAGTCCCAGCGACCAAGCATTTTGGTGTTCGAACAAGTCTTCCAAGCGGTTTTCGTAATGGGCGAAGATTTCTTCGATGATTTCGTCTTCGTCGTCGATGGTGCGGATCAAGTTCAAATCCTCTTCCAAAATCAGGTTTCTGCCCAGCAACTGCTCGCGTATCCAGTCCAACAGCCCTGCCCAAAATGCTTTGCCCACTAAGATAATCGGGCGGTCGGGCGTTTTGCCGGTTTGCACCAAAGTCAGGCTTTCAAACAATTCGTCCAATGTGCCGAAACCGCCGGGCATGACGACATACGCCACGGCGTGTTTGACGAACATGACTTTGCGCGGGAAGAAGTGTTGGAATTTAATAGACAAATCCTGATACGGATTGGCTTTTTGTTCGTGCGGCAACACGATATTCAGCCCCACCGCCGGACTTGCGCCTGCAAACGCGCCTTTGTTGGCCGCTTCCATAATGCCCGGACCGCCGCCGGAAATGACGGAGAATCCGGCATCCGACAGTTTGCGCGCCAAGCGCAATGTGAACGCGTAGTCGGGATGGTTTTCGGGCGTGCGCGCGCTGCCGTAAATGCTGACGGCTGGCTGAATGGCGCGCAATTCTTCGCCGGCTTCGACAAATTCGGAAATAATCTTCAATACATGATACGACTCGCGCGCCTGAATATCGCGGCGTGTTTCGTCGGGCAGCATGGGTTTGGGCAGTTTTTTGAGCAGGCTCACAGCTTTTCCTTCGTGTTTTTATGTGCAGTATTGTAACCCGAAAGAGGCGGGCCGTCTGAAAGTTGGGTTTCGGCGGCAAGTGTGCCTGCCACATCTTCAAAAGCCCGTTACAATATCTGCTTTTATTCAACTGCTCCGCCATGCTCGATATTATCCACCGCGACAGCCGCACCGTTGCCGTCAACAAACCTGCCGGAATGCTGGTGCACCGAAGCTGGTTAGACAAACACGAAACCCGTTTTGCCGTGCAAACCCTGCGCGACCAAATCGGGCAGCACGTCTATCCCGTCCACCGCCTCGACCGCCCGACTTCCGGCGTCTTGCTGTTTGCCCTCGATACGGAAGCCGCACGGTTACTGACGCAGCAGTTTGAAAACAAAACCATCGAAAAAACCTATTGGGCGATTGTTCGCGGTCATCTACCTTCAGACGGCCTGATTGATTACGCCCTCAAATATATGCCCGACAAAATCGCCGAAGCGCAGACCGAAGCCACATTGCAGGAAGCGCAAACCACCTACCGTTGTCTGGCACAAACCGAGTTGCCGTTCCAATCCGCCCTGCGTTATCCGACTTCGCGTTATTCGTGGGCCGAACTCACGCCGCACACCGGCCGCAAACACCAACTCCGCCGCCATATGAAACACATTTTCCACCCCATCGTCGGCGACACCAACTACGGCGATTTGCGCCAAAACCATG
>NZ_JBQCWY010000645.1:0-1736 GCF_051956955.1 Neisseria sp. P0021.S005
AAACCGTGATTGCCATCGCCCACCGCCTCTCCACCATCGCCGCGATGGACCGCCTCATCGTCTTGGACAAAGGCCGCATCATCGAAGAAGGCAGCCACACCGAGTTGCTCGAGAAACAAGGCCTGTACGCCAAACTTTGGGCGCACCAAAGCGGCGGCTTCTTGAGTGAGCATGTCGAGTGGGAAAACAATTAACGCTTTGAAAGAAGATAAAAGGCCGTCTGAAAACATTTTCAGACGGCCTTTATTAATGAAGCAAAGGGTAGGTGGGATAACCGCCCTTTGTCAGTTGAAACCTTAGTTTTTTACAGCCCCAGTGACCAAGCATTTTGGTGTTCGGACAAGTCTTCCAGGCGGTTTTCGTAATGGGCGAAGATTTCTTCGATGATTTCGTCTTCGTCGTCGATGACTCGAATCAAGTTCAAATCCTCTTCCAAAATCAGGTTTCTGCCCAGCAACTGCTCGCGTATCCAGTCCAACAGTCCCGCCCAAAATGCTTTGCCCACTAAGATAATCGGGCGGTCGGGCGTTTTGCCGGTTTGCACCAAAGTCAGGCTTTCAAACAATTCGTCCAGCGTGCCGAAACCGCCGGGCATGACGACATACGCCACAGCGTGTTTGACGAACATGACTTTGCGCGGGAAAAAGTGTTGGAATTTAATCGACAAATCCTGATAGGGATTGGCTTTTTGCTCGTGCGGCAACACGATATTCAGCCCCACCGCCGGACTTGCGCCTGCAAACGCGCCTTTGTTGGCCGCTTCCATAATGCCCGGCCCGCCGCCGGAAATGACGGAAAATCCGGCATCCGACAGTTTGCGGGCCAAGCGCAATGTGAACTCGTAGTCGGGATGGTTTTCAGGCGTGCGCGCGCTGCCGTAAATGCTGACGGCTGGTTGAATGGCGCGCAATTCTTCGCCGGCTTCGACAAATTCGGAAATAATCTTCAATACATGATACGACTCACGCGCCTGAATATCGCGGCGGGTTTCGTCGGGCAGCATGGGTTTGGGCAGTTTTTTGAGCAGGCTCACGGCTTTTCCTTCGTGTTTTTATGTGCGGTATTGTAACCCGAAAGGGGCGAGCCGTCTGAAAGTTGGGTTTCGGCGGCAAGTGTGCCTGCTACATTTTCAAAAGCCCGTTACAATATCTGCTTTTATTTTCACTGCTCCGCCATGCTAGATATTATCCACCGCGACAGCCGCACCATCGCCGTCAACAAACCTGCCGGAATGCTGGTGCACCGAAGCTGGTTAGACAAACACGAAACCCGTTTTGCCGTGCAGACCCTGCGCGACCAAATCGGACAGCACGTCTATCCCGTCCACCGCCTCGACCGTCCGACTTCCGGCGTCTTGCTGTTTGCCCTCGATACGGAAGCCGCACGGTTATTGACGCAGCAGTTTGAAAACAAAACCATCGAAAAAACTTATTGGGCGATTGTTCGCGGTCATCTGCCTTCAGACGGCCTGATTGATTACGCCCTCAAATATATGCCCGACAAAATCGCTGAAGCGCAGACCGAAGCCACATTGCAGGAAGCGCAAACTGCCTACCGCTGTCTGGCACAAACCGAGTTGCCGTTCCAATCCGCCCTGCGTTACCCGACCTCGCGTTATTCGTGGGCCGAACTCACGCCGCACACCGGCCGCAAACACCAACTCCGCCGCCATATGAAACACATTTTCCACCCCATCGTCGGCGACACCAACTACGGCGATTTGCGCCAAAACCATG
>NZ_JBQCWY010000646.1:0-1735 GCF_051956955.1 Neisseria sp. P0021.S005
TCAAAATAAAAAAGAAACAAAAAGTATCGTTTTTATTTTGAGATACTGCAAAAGCAAAGGATGACACGATGTCTCAATATGATGTAGTAGTGATTGGTGCAGGCCCGGGCGGATACGTTGCCGCCATTCGTGCTGCGCAACTGGGTTTCAAAACCGCTTGCGTTGACGCAGGCGTTAACAAAGCAGGCAACGCCCCAGCATTGGGCGGTACTTGCTTGAACGTAGGCTGTATCCCTTCTAAAGCCCTGTTGCAATCCAGCGAACATTTCCACGCTGCGCAACACGATTTTGCAGAACACGGTATCACTGTCGGCGACGTAAAATTCGACGCAGCCAAAATGATTGAGCGCAAAGATGCCATCGTAACCAAGCTGACCGGCGGCGTGAAATTCCTGTTCCAAAAAAACAAAGTAACCAGCCTGTTCGGTACTGCTTCTTTTGCTGGTAAAAATGGCGATGCTTATCAAATCGAAGTCGATAACAAAGGCGAGAAAACCGTTATCGAAGCCAAACACGTCATCGTAGCGACCGGTTCCGTACCGCGTCCGCTGCCACAAGTTGCTATAGACAACGTGAACGTATTAGACAACGAAGGCGCATTGAATCTGACCGAAGTACCTGCCAAACTCGGCGTGATCGGTTCCGGTGTGATTGGTTTGGAAATGGGTTCCGTATGGAACCGCGTGGGTGCAGAAGTTACCATTCTTGAAGCCGCGCCGACCTTCCTGGCTGCCGCCGACCAACAAATCGCCAAGGAAGCCTTCAAATACTTCACCAAAGAGCAAGGTCTGAGCATCGAATTGGGCGTGAAAATCGGCGACATCAAATCTGAAGGCAAAGGCGTTTCCGTTGCTTACGAAACTGCTGCCGGCGAAGCCAAAACCGAAGTATTCGACAAACTGATTGTTGCCATCGGCCGTATTCCAAACACCAAAGGCCTGAACGCCGAAGCCGTAGGCTTGGAAAAAGACGAACGCGGCTTTATCAAAGTAGATGGCGAATGCCGTACCAATCTGCCTAACGTATGGGCAATCGGCGACGTGGTTCGCGGCCCGATGTTGGCACACAAAGCCAGTGACGAAGGTGTTGCCGTTGCAGAGCGCATTGCCGGTCAAAAACCGCATATCGACTTCAACAACGTACCGTTCGTGATTTACACCGACCCTGAAATCGCTTGGGTGGGTAAAACCGAAGAGCAACTCAAAGCCGAAGGCGTGGAGTACAAAAAAGGTACTTCAGGTTTCGGCGCAAACGGTCGCGCATTGGCAATGGGCAAAGCCAAAGGTACGGTCAAAGTATTGGCAGATGCCAAAACCGACCGCATCTTAGGCGTACACATGATTGGTCCGGTTGTCAGCGAATTGGTTACCGAAGGCGTGACTGCGCTCGAATTCTTCGCCAGCAGCGAAGACATCGCCCGCATCATCCATGCCCACCCAACCTTGTCCGAAGTGGTTCACGAAGCTGCATTGGCGGCCGACAAACGCGCTTTGCACGGTTGATAGACATTAAGGCCGTCTGAAATTTTTCAGACGGCCTTAAGACCTCCGACAAATTGAATGTTCCGAGAGCTTCGTTTTCTGATTTATAATTCCGTCAGACAAACAAACAGCATTTACATTCATTATGAACAAAGAAATAGTCGGTATTTTCTTTATACCGATGGGCATCATCAGCATGTGTATGGCCGCATTGTGGCAGATGTATGTGATGATGACCGAAACTTATACGCTCA
>NZ_JBQCWY010000647.1:0-1735 GCF_051956955.1 Neisseria sp. P0021.S005
TGAGCGTATAAGTTTCGGTCATCATCACATACATCTGCCACAATGCGGCCATACACATGCTGATGATGCCCATCGGTATAAAGAAAATACCGACTATTTCTTTGTTCATAATGAATGTAAATGCTGTGTGTTTGTCTGACGGAATTATAAATCAGAAAACGGAGCTCTCGAAACATTCAATTTGTCGGAGGCCTTAAGGCCGTCTGAAAAGTTTCAGACGGCCTTAATGTCTATCAACCGTGCAAAGCGCGTTTGTCAGCCGCCAATGCAGCTTCGTGAACCACTTCGGACAAGGTTGGGTGGGCATGGATAATGCGGGCGATGTCTTCGCTGCTGGCGAAGAATTCGAGCGCAGTCACGCCTTCGGTAACCAATTCGCTGACAACCGGGCCGATCATGTGTACGCCCAAGATACGGTCGGTTTTGGCATCTGCCAACACTTTAACCGTACCTTTGGCTTTGCCCATTGCCAATGCGCGACCGTTTGCACCGAAACCTGAAGTACCTTTTTTGTACTCCACGCCTTCGGCTTTGAGCTGCTCTTCGGTTTTACCCACCCAAGCGATTTCAGGATCGGTGTAAATCACGAATGGTACGTTGTTGAAGTCGATATGCGGTTTTTGACCGGCAATGCGCTCAGCAACGGCAACGCCTTCGTCGCTGGCTTTGTGTGCCAACATCGGGCCGCGGACCACGTCGCCGATTGCCCATACGTTAGGCAGGTTGGTACGGCATTCGCCATCTACTTTGATAAAGCCGCGCTCGTCTTTTTCCAAGCCTACGGCTTCCGCGTTCAGGCCTTTGGTGTTTGGAATACGGCCGATGGCAACGATCAGTTTGTCGAATACTTCAGTTTTGGCTTCGCCGGCAGCAGTTTCGTAAGCAACGGAAACGCCTTTGCCTTCGGATTTGATGTCGCCGATTTTCACGCCCAATTCGATGCTCAAACCTTGCTCTTTAGTAAAGTATTTGAAGGCTTCTTTGGCGATTTGTTGGTCTGCGGCAGCCAGGAAGGTCGGCGCGGCTTCAAGAATGGTAACTTCTGCACCCACGCGGTTCCATACGGAACCCATTTCCAAACCAATCACGCCGGAACCGATCACGCCGAGTTTGGCAGGTACTTCAGTCAGGTTCAATGCACCTTCGTTGTCCAATACATTCACGTTGTCGATAGCGACTTGTGGCAGCGGACGCGGTACGGAACCGGTGGCTACGATGACGTGTTTGGCTTCGATAACGGTTTTCTCGCCTTTGTTATCGACTTCGATTTGGTAAGCATCGCCATTTTTACCGGCAAAGGAAGCAGTACCGAACAGGCTGGTTACTTTGTTTTTTTGGAACAGGAATTTCACGCCGCCGGTCAGTTTGGTTACGATGGCATCTTTGCGCTCAATCATTTTGGCCGCGTCGAATTTTACGTCGCCGACAGTGATACCGTGTTCGGCAAACTCGTGTTGCGCAGCGTGGAAATGTTCGCTGGATTGCAACAGGGCTTTAGAAGGGATACAACCTACGTTCAAGCAAGTACCGCCCAATGCAGGGGCATTGCCTGCTTTGTTAACGCCTGCGTCAACGCAAGCGGTTTTGAAACCGAGTTGCGCGGCACGGATGGCGGCAACGTATCCGCCCGGGCCTGCACCAATCACTACTACATCATATTGAGACATCGTGTCATCCTTTGCTTTTGCAGTATCTCAAAATAAAAACGATACTTTTTGTTTCTTTTTTATTTTGA
>NZ_JBQCWY010000648.1:0-1734 GCF_051956955.1 Neisseria sp. P0021.S005
CTATCAATCTAACGCGTATCTAAAAAAAGCTGCCTAAAAGTTCAGACAGCCTTTATTGTTTATAAACAAATAATATGTTAACCTATTGTTATCGAATAGATTTAATTATTCGTAATATCATTTCACCAAGCAAAAAGGACTCTATCTTATGAACCGTCGTCAATTTATCGGCAGCGCCGCTGCTGTTTCCCTCACCGCCGCCGCTTCTTTCGCCCGTGCTCACGACCATGCCGGCCATGCACACCATGCCGGTCATGCCGGTCACGCGCATTCTGCACCGCGCGCCTACGAAGCTGCGCGCAACGCGGCCGCACATTGCGTTGAAGCCGGTCAAATCTGTTTGGCACACTGCATTGCCCTGTTGAGCACAGGCGATACTTCCATGAAAGACTGCGCAACCGGCGTTAACCAAATGTTGGCACTGTGCGGCACCTTGCAAAACCTCGCCGCCCAAAATTCACGCCTGACCCCATCTTTGGCAAAAGTGTGCATCGAAGCCTGCAAACAATGTGCTACCGCCTGCAAAGAACACGCCGGCCACCACGCTGAATGCAAAGCCTGCTACGAATCTTGCTTGGCTTGCATTAAAGAATGCGAAAAAATTGCCGCTTAAGCACTATTGAAAAAAGGCCGTCTGAAATTCAGACGGCCTTTTATTTTGCTATTTTGTTTACGCTATTCGGCTGCAAGCTCTTGCTCATCCAGCAGTTTTTTCCGAACAATCGCAGGGTTGCCCGCAGCCACGCAATAAGGCGGCACATCTTTGGTAACCACCGAACCTGCACCGATTACCGCGCCCTTACCGATGGTAACGCCGCCCATGATAATCGCACGTCGACCAATCCAAACATCATCTTCAATCACAATCGGGCTGATGTCTGTATAACCTTCAAAGCGGCGAGTTTCAGGGTTGAATTTGTGGTTGGTCGAATAAAACAGACATTCCGGCCCCATCATCACGTTCTTGCCGAGGGTCAAACCGCGGCAGATTTCGCAATTTACGCCGATACCCGAATTGTCGCCGACTACCGTATCCGGAAAGACGTACCCGCCTTTTTCAATATTGACGTTTTTACCGATGTTTGGAGAAATACACGCAGCCAAAGCAGCACGGAATTTTTGCGCAATCCGGCCGAATGGTTTGCAATAAGACGGGGGCAACATTCCTCCCAAAACACGCAAAATGCACGTCAATATCTTTTTCCACATTGATTCCGTCTCCTGTCCGTACAAGCGTAAATATTATTCAGACTATTATTCTTCTTAAAGTTTCACATCTAGAGGAGGTTTTACATCCTCTTTTCAGTTAGATTACAATCTGATCGCATAATATTTGGTTCGATATTCTATTCTAAACTGTTCTCTTCTGTTGCGAAACTACCCTGCATACAAAATATCCTCTTGACGAAACAGCCAAAAATAGCGAAAATTCCACGCTTAACTGAAGTACAGGCAAAACCCCTGTGCCCGCTTAATCGAAAGGAAATCAAATGAAACAAGGTATTCACCCGAACTACCACGAAATCAATGTTACCTGCTCTTGCGGCAACAAATTCGTGACCAAATCCGCAATGGAAAAAGACAACTTCAACGTTGAGGTTTGCTCTCTGTGCCACCCTTTCTACACCGGTACTCAAAAAATCGTCGACACTACCGGTCGTGTGGACAAATTCAACAACAAATTCGGCAACCTGTTCAAACGCTAATTGCCGCTTTGTCAAAAAGACTGCTTCG
>NZ_JBQCWY010000649.1:0-1732 GCF_051956955.1 Neisseria sp. P0021.S005
GGACTATTCAGGCGAAACCGAAGAAATCGGCAAAAACGTCGGCGACGATTTGGCAGAAGGCAAACCTACCCTGCCATTGATTTACCTGATGCGAAACGGCTCCGAGCAGGCCGCCAACGATGTGCGCCACGCTTTGGAAAATGCCGACCGCAGCTATTTTGAAAAAATCCACGACTATGTCGTCAACTCCGATGCTTTGCCGTATTCGATTTCCGAAGCGAAAAAAGCCGTCGACAAAGCCATCGCTTCATTGAACGTGTTGACTGACAGCGAAGTCAAAGAAGCCATGATCCAACTGGCAAAAGAATCTTTGGCCCGAGTATCTTAAATTCGATGAATTTCAGCTTTGTCCCTTTGTTTCTGGTTACGCTGATTTTTTTGGGCGTCGTCAGCAACAACAACTCGATTACGATTTCGGCAGCGGTATTGCTGCTCATGCAGCAGACGGCCTTGTCACAATATCTTCCCTTGGTGGAAAAACACGGTTTGCATCTGGGCATCATCCTGCTGACCATCGGCGTATTGAGCCCGTTGGTTTCCGGTAAAATCCAGATTCCGCCGGTTTCCGAGTTTATCAATTTTAAAATGATTGCCGCCGTCCTTATCGGCATTTTGGTTGCATGGCTTGCCGGACGCGGCGTTCCATTGATGAGCGAACAGCCTGTTTTAGTAACCGGATTATTAATCGGCACAGTCATCGGCGTTGCCTTTGTCGGCGGCATTCCGGTCGGCCCTTTGATTGCCGCTGGCTTATTGTCTTTTTTTGCCGGAAAGGTTTAAAATCCCCTCCTTTACCGCCTCGCCATAGTTCAACGGATAGAACGTATGCCTCCTAAGCGTAAAATACAGGTTCGATTCCTGTTGGCGAGGCCACAGTTTCAATAAAAGCCTTTCATACTTTGAAAGGCTTTTTTATTATCAATAATAAAGGCCGTCTGAAACTTTTCAGACGGCCTTCTCATTTCGCCAAACCGTTAACCCGGACGACCATCCGAACGCGGACGGATCAACCAAGGAATATATTTCCATGCGTACAACAGCAAAGAAGCAGCAAACAAAGCGGCGGAGCAACGGATACTGTGCGTGTATGCCGTACCGTTCACAAAGGTTGCCAAAACACGGACAACCGTTGCGGCTATCATCAGCCAAAAGGCGACAGGAACCACTTTAGGCGGCGGATAAATAGAGTTGCCGGTATGGCCAAGCGCGGTTCGTGCCATCATGCCCAAAGTCAGCACGCCGATACCGCCAACGCCGATAAGGTGCACGCCCAAATTCAGGAAGTTTGAAATCCAATAAGAAAGACCGACTGCAATCAAGCCCAAGCCGGTAAACAGATAGCCGGCAAACAAAATCCAAAGCATAGGCTCTTTCAGTACAGCTTTATACCACCAGCGGTACACCTGCACGGTAAAAATCACACCGGCAGCCAGAGCAAACAACGCGGCCAGTCCCGGCAAAATGTTATGCGCCATCAGCATGGCGGTCAGCATAGGCAGCCAAAGCGATGCGTGCGCCACCCATTGAGGGCTGGGAATTTGCGGCACGTTCAGGCGTTTGGACGTAAAGAACGAGATAATCCGCATACCGATCAAACCGATAAACCCGGCCACCATAATCAAACCGGATTGCAAACCGGTCATCAGCGCAATGGCATCAAACGGCTGCACTTTCAGATGGAAGGCGAAATGGGTGCCGCCCAAAACAAAAATAGCGAACACGGCAACATAGT
>NZ_JBQCWY010000650.1:0-1730 GCF_051956955.1 Neisseria sp. P0021.S005
GGACTATTCAGGCGAAACCGAAGAAATCGGCAAAAACGTCGGCGACGATTTGGCAGAAGGCAAACCTACCCTGCCATTGATTTACCTGATGCGAAACGGCTCCGAGCAGGCCGCCAACGATGTGCGCTATGCTTTGGAAAATGCCGACCGCAGCTATTTTGAAAAAATCCACGACTATGTCGTCAACTCCGACGCTTTGCCGTATTCGATTTCTGAAGCGAAAAAAGCCGTTGACAAAGCCATCGCTTCATTGGACGTGTTGCCTGACAGCGAAGTCAAAGAAGCCATGATCCAACTGGCAAAAGAATCTTTAGCCCGAGTATCTTAATCCGATGAATTTCAGCTTTGTCCCTTTGTTTCTGGTTACGCTGATTTTTTTGGGCGTCGTCAGCAACAACAACTCGATTACGATTTCGGCGGCGGTATTGCTGCTCATGCAGCAGACGGCCTTGTCGCAATATCTTCCCTTGGTGGAAAAACACGGTTTGCATCTGGGCATCATCCTGCTGACCATCGGCGTATTGAGTCCGTTGGTTTCCGGTAAAATCCAGATTCCGCCGGTTTCCGAGTTTATCAATTTCAAAATGATTGCTGCCGTCCTTATCGGCATTTTGGTTGCCTGGCTTGCCGGACGCGGCGTTCCATTGATGAGCGAACAGCCTGTTTTGGTAACCGGATTATTAATCGGCACGGTCATCGGCGTTGCCTTTGTCGGCGGCATTCCGGTCGGCCCTTTGATTGCCGCCGGCTTATTGTCTTTTTTTGCTGGAAAGGTTTAAAATCCCCTCCTTTACCGCCTCGCCATAGTTCAACGGATAGAACGTATGCCTCCTAAGCGTAAAATACAGGTTCGATTCCTGTTGGCGAGGCCACAGTTTCAAGAAAAGCCTTCATACTTTGAAAGGCTTTTTTATTATCAACAATAAAGGCCGTCTGAAACTTTTCAGACGGCCTTCTCATTTCGCCAAACCGTTAACCCGGACGACCATCCGAACGCGGACGGATCAGCCAAGGAATATATTTCCATGCGTACAACAGCAAAGAGGCGGCAAACAAAGCGGCGGAGCAACGAATACTGTGCGTGTATGCCGTACCGCTCACAAAGGTAGCCAAAACACGGACAACCGTTGCGGCAATCATCAGCCAAAAGGCGACAGGAACCACTTTAGGCGGCGGATAAATGGAGTTGCCGGTATGGCCAAGCGCAGTTCGCGCCATCATGCCCAAAGTCAGCACGCCGATACCGCCAACGCCGATAAGGTGCACACCCAAATTCAGGAAACTTGGAATCCAATAAGAAAGACCGACCGCAATCAAGCCCAAGCCAGTAAACAGATAGCCGGCAAACAAAATCCAAAGCATAGGCTCTTTCAGCACGGCTTTATACCACCAGCGGTACACCTGCACGGTAAAAATCACACCGGCAGCCAACGCAAACAACGCGGCCAGTCCCGGCAAAATGTTATGCGCCATCAGCATGGCGGTCAGCATAGGCAGCCAAAGTGAAGCATGCGCCACCCATTGAGGGCTGGGGATTTGCGGCACGTTCAGGCGTTTGGACGTAAAGAACGAGATAATCCGCATACCGATCAAACCAATAAAACCGGCCACCATAATCAAACCGGATTGCAAACCGGTCATCAGCGCAATGGCATCAAACGGCTGCACTTTCAGATGGAAGGCGAAATGGGTGCCGCCCAAAACAAAAATAGCGAACACGGCAACATAGT
>NZ_JBQCWY010000651.1:0-1728 GCF_051956955.1 Neisseria sp. P0021.S005
TCGCTGCTACTTCGCTGGTCTCCATCTTCGGTGCATGTATGATGTTGCTGATATTGGAATTTTGGGTGGGCGTATTGGCTGTCGCGATACTTGCCCTGTTTTTATGGTTGCTGCCGCGTTTTGCCGCTATCAGCGAAAACCTATATTTCCGTTTAAACAACCGACTTGAACGCGACAACCACCTTATCCGCGACGGCAACGAGCATCAGCTCTACCGCCACTATGACTGGGTTGCCAAACTACGCGTGCTGATTTCCAACCGCGAAGCCTTAGGCTATCTCAGTATCGGCATAGCGATGAGCGTATTGTTCGGCTTTGCCTTTATACACATGACGCTTAAAGGCTATGGCAGCGCCGGCCATATCTATTCCGTCAGCACTTATTTATGGATGTTTGCAATGAGTTTGGACGATGTACCGCGCTTGGTCGAACAATACGCCAATCTAAAAGATATCGGACAACGCGTTGAACTTTCGGAAGAAAACAATTTTTCCAAGGCCGTCTGAAACCTTAACACACTATCAGGACATATTATGAGTTGGTTTTATTTAATCTTAGCCGGTATGCTGGAAATCGGCTGGCCATTGGGCTTAAAGCTGGCACAACAGGAAGGCTTCCGCTGGCATGGCTTTGCCGCCGCGCTTGCCTGCATCGCCGGTAGCGGATACTTCCTTTACCTTGCCCAAAAAAGTATTCCAATGGGTACAGCCTACGCCGTCTGGACAGGTATAGGCGCGGCAGGGGCGTTTTTAGTGGGCGTTGTATTTTTCAACGATGCC
Source organism: Neisseria sp. P0021.S005 (assembly GCF_051956955.1). Lineage (NCBI taxonomy): Bacteria > Pseudomonadati > Pseudomonadota > Betaproteobacteria > Neisseriales > Neisseriaceae > Neisseria > Neisseria sp. P0021.S005. The sequence continues at coordinate 780 of NZ_JBQCWY010000651.1, forward strand.
GCCAACTTCGGCCGCTGGCTCGGTGCATTTCTCATCATCTCCGGCGTCGTAGTGATGAAACTCTCCAGCGGAAACTGAAAATCTCGTTTCTATCCAATCCAAGGCCGTCTGAATGAGCATGTTCAGACGGCCTAATACCTTCCCGAATATAACGAAATCATCTTAAATTAAAACCAAGCATTCTTTCCTTTTTTCAGACGGCCTGTTTAAAGTGGCGACTGTCCATTATTCAAACAATCGGTTATAGCCGTCCAACAAAGGAATCCAAATGAGCCAAGCCAATCCGCTTCCACCCGAACTCTCCGTCCAACTCTCCACCCTATCCCCCACCCAACTTGCATGGCTCTCCGGCTATTGCTGGGCGCAAAGCCAAGGCATATCCGGTATAGCAACCCAACCATCTGCCCTGCAAACAGCCGTCCAGACAGTCAGCCGCCGCGTATTAGTCCTCTCCGCCTCACAAACCGGTAATGCCCGCAGCGTTGCCGAATCCTTACACGCCAAACTTCAAGCCGCCGGCGTAGAAGCCCGCCTCAGCAGCGCAGGCGATTTCAAAAGCAAAACCCTGCCCGACGAAGACATCATCCTTTTGGTTACCTCCACCCAAGGCGAAGGCGAACCGCCCGAAGAAGCCCTGCCCCTGTACAAATTCATCTACGGCAAAAAGAAACCCGATTTCAGCAAACTGACCTTTGCCGTATTGGGCCTTGGCGACTCCTCCTATCCCAACTTCTGCCAAGCAGGCAAAGACTTTGATGCCAAATTTGCCGAACTGGGCGCAGGCCGTCTGAACGACTTGGGCATTTGCGACTTAGAATTCCAGGCCGATGCCGACGCATGGATTGCCGCCGTCGTACCCAAAGTGGCCGAATTAACCGCCCAAGCAACAAGCCCAAGTACAACCGCCGCATCAAACGGCTCAGCAACACCAAGCAGCGGCACCATCTAC
>NZ_JBQCWY010000652.1:0-1726 GCF_051956955.1 Neisseria sp. P0021.S005
GGCTGAAGCGGTCGGCTTGGCCGTATTGTTTGCGTTCGGATTCGGGCGCGTTGTCGGGCAGCGGCGGCGTGTAGTCGAGGGCGCGTTGGCTTAAGTCGCGGATGGTGCCGCCGGTGTAGCCGATGCCGACAATCAGACAGGCGGCATGGCTTTTGGTGATGGGGTTGATGAGCAGGGATTGCGCCATATTGAGGATGGCAGGGAAAAAGGCATCCCCGTCAAGAATATACAGTACGGGATAGCCGCCTGCCGGACGCTCGCCGAGTGCCGCGGCTTGAATGCGGTAGGTGCGGCCGGTGTGTGCGGAGGTAATGGAGGTTTCTTCGGCTTGCAGCAGGGTGGCGGCTTGCCAGTTAGGACGGATGGACATGATGGGGTGCTTTAATCAATGGTTGCTTAAGGGAAAAGGCCGTCTGAATAATGGTTTTCAGACGGCCTTATTGTACGGATTTCTGCCTTTTTAACAATACGCGCAATTAGCGTACGTCAACGTAGGAGCTGCTGTGCAGTTCGCGCAGGAGGTTGGTGGTCGCCTGTTGCGCTTTTTGTTGGGACAGGTATTGGCGGACGGCGTTTTGTTGGCGCTCTTCAGGCGTACCTGCTTCGCGGACGTCGTTCAGCTTGATGATGTGCCAGCCGAATTGGGTGCGGACAGGGGCGCTGATTTGGCCGGGTTTGAGTTTGTGGACGGCTTCTTCAAATGGGGCAACCATCATGCCGTCGGCAAACCAGCCCAAGTCGCCGCCGTTGCCGGCGCTGCTGTCTTGCGAGTATTGGCGTGCCAAACCGCCGAAATCTGCGCCGCTGCGGGCTTGTGAGTAGATTTTGCGGATGGTGCTTTCTGCGCCGACGGCGGCATTGTCGTTGTCGGCTTTAATGAGGATGTGTTGGGCATGATATTGGCGCACAGGGTCGGCTTCGGGCAGGGTGATGCCTTGTTGTTTGGCCTGCTCGATGTAGCGTGCCACTTCGGAGTCGCTCACGCGGCTGTTTTGCATGATGGCCTGTTGGCGCACTTTTTCAACAATAATGCTGTCGGCGATGTCTTGACGGACGGCGGCAGACGGATTTTTGATGTTGGGATTGTGCGCGATAACGGCTTCGATTTCGCTATCGGTCGCTTGGATGTTGCGGCGTTTGCCGGCTTGGAGGATCAGGGATTGGTTGATCATTTGTGCCAAAACCTGTTGGCGCAGCTCGTTGGCGTCCATTTGCGTGCCTTTAGGCATGGTTTGACGCGCTTGTGCCACGGCTTGTTCTACTTGGCGGTGGGTAATGACTTCGTTGTCGACAACCGCGGCAATGCCGTCTGAAAGATGTACGCCGCTTTGTACGGCAGGCATGGCGGTGGCGCTGACGGCAGGGGCTTTGGCTGCGCGCGCTTTGCCTGCTTTGGCTTTAGGAGCGGCGTGTGCGCCTACTGCGAGAGTGAGTGCGGCGACGAGAATCAGGGGTTTGAAGTTCATTGTTTGACTACCTCGTTGGTTTTGCTGTAACCGGGGATGGCTAAGCGGAGTTTTTCGAATGGGTTGTTGCCGATATTGCTTAAGTCTTTGAGTTGGAGGTTGAAGAATACGGCGTTTTTGTGGCTGTTTTCGCCGGTAACATAGCGTTGGCCGACCAAGCTTGCGCTCCAGCAGCCGCAGTTGCTTTTGTATTCTGCACCGATGAGCATTTCCAGCGGTTTTTTGGCTTCGATTTCGTAGTTGTAACGGGCGACGGCGTA
>NZ_JBQCWY010000653.1:0-1726 GCF_051956955.1 Neisseria sp. P0021.S005
AAGCCTTATTTTTTACTGGAAAGCTGGTCAAACAATCCGCCGTCGGCAAAGAATTTTTTCATGATTTCTTCCCACGGGCCAAATTTCTCATTCGGATTAAACGTCTCAATCTCAGGGAAATCGGCTTTGTGTTTCGCCAATACTTCGGCATTGCGCGGACGCAGATAAAGATTGGCGGCCAACTCTTGAGCCGGTTCGCTCCAGAGGTTTTGCAGATAGGCTTCGGCAGCGGAGCGTGTGCCTTTTTTGTCGACTACGCTGTCCACGACGGCAACCGGTGCTTCGGAAAGAATGGTGTAGCTCGGATAAACGATTTCAAACTGGTCTTGGGTCAGCTTTTTGCTGACGTAGTTGGCCTCATTTTCAAAGGTAACCAAGACATCGCCGATATTGCGTTGACTGAAGGTCGTCGTTGCCGCGCGACCGCCGTTTTCAAATACAGGCGTGTTTTTCAGCAATGCGGCCACAAAATCTTTGGTTTTGCCTTCATCGCCGTTATTCACTTTCAAACCATAACCGTACGCACCCAAAAAGGCGTAGCGGCCGTTGCCGGTGGTTTTCGGGTTCGCCAAAACGATTTGCACGCCGTCTTTGGCCAAATCGCCCCAGTCTTGGATGTGTTTTGGATTGCCTTTGCGTACCAAGAAAACGACGTTACTGGTATAAGGCACGGCATTGTCCGGCAGACGGGTGTTCCAATCGGCTTTGACCAAACCTTTTTTCACCAAAAGCTCGATATCGGAAGTCTGGTTCATGGTCACCACATCGGCAGCCAAACCATTGGCGACAGCCAAAGCCTGCTTGCTGGAGCCGCCGTGCGACTGTTGGACTTCAACCGTTGCACCGCCGTTTTTCGCAGCATATTCTTTAACAAACAAAGGATTGTATTCTTTATAAAAATCTCGTGCGACATCATAAGAGACGTTCAACAGCTTCACATTACCGCCCTTGCCTGCGGAAGCGGCATTGTCGGCAGATTGTTCGTTTTTGGGAGAGCAGGCACTCAACGCCAGCGCGGCGGTCAATGCGGCAAAAGAAAGGGTACGGATATTCATGGTCGGCTCCTATTAAAAGTATGGCGATACTTTATCGGGATCGGAGGCAAACGGGAAATAATGTTTGCTTTTGGGTTTATCAGTTTTGGTTATATAAACCGAGGCCGTCTGAAATCAAAAAATAATTATTTATAACTATAAAATCTAAACCATATTATTTACAAAGTTAATAAAAAAGAGTACCGTTCGTATTCGCCGAATCATTAGGCGTTTTATTCAATAATCGAAAGATGGAGTGTAGAAACTATGAAACAATGGATGCTTTTAGGATTGCTGGGATTGGGCGCAGTGGCACAGGCACACGATGTTTGGGTGGCCGCACCGACACATCAGCCTGCCGGCCAAATCCTGCATGCGGATTTGGGTTACAGCCATGACTTCCCCAATGTCGAAAAAATCGCCGACGACCGCGTGCATATTTTCAAACCGCTGCAATTGACCGACAGCTCAAAGAAAACCGTTGATTTGGTGAATAAGGGCGAAAACTATCAATACGTTTCCAAAGCCGCCCTGCCCGCAGGCTCCTACTGGGTCAGCGCGACCTACCAACCGACTTTCTGGTCGAAAAACCAAGACGGCTGGAAACAGCAAACCTTGAAACAGCTGGCCGGTGCCACCTATTGCGAACAATCGCAAATGTTCGGCAAGAGCTTTGTCCAAGTGGGCAACGG
>NZ_JBQCWY010000654.1:0-1719 GCF_051956955.1 Neisseria sp. P0021.S005
AAATCCGCCAACTTGAGCGGCAAATGCAACAACGCCTGTTCACACTTTACCGCTTCTATCACGACGAAGTCGGCAGCGACAGCACATGGATGCCCAAAGCCTTCAAACAAGATCCGTTTGACAGCGAGTTGCTCAAACATTACGGCATCCGTACCGGTACCGGCGCAACCGCAGGCGCACTCATCGGCCTAGGTTTGGATATTGCCACGCTTGGCGGCTCGCTTGGTTTGGGTACCGCTATCGGCGGACTATTGGGCGGTATTTTGCCCAATGCCCAAGACATCACCGACAAAATCAACGGCCGACAAACCCTGCATATCGATCCGGAAACCCTTACCCTACTCGCCGCACGCGCACTGGATTTGTTGCACGTTTTGCAAACGCGCGGCCATGCGGCTCAATCGCATATTGAACTAAAAGAACGCAAAGCGCCATGGAATGCGGCCAAATTGCCAAGCGAACTCAACAAAGCGCGCAGCAACCGTAAATGGTCTTCGCTCAACACACACCAGCCCGAAGCCAGCCGTAACGAACGCGCGGCCTATGTCGCCACTTTAAGCGAAAAATTAAAAGCTTAGCATTGCCATATAACAAAAAGGCCGTCTGAAACCCAAATGTTTCAGACGGCCTTTTAATCTTAGCAGGCAAATACTTATTCGGCAGCTTTGGTTTCGCGTTTCAAACCGCCGCCAAGTGCTTTATACAAGTCGGCAAGATTTTCCAAACGGGTCAGCTGATTAGCCAAAAGAGCAGTTTCTGCACTGTAATTGCTACGCTCGGCATCCAGCAAATCCAATGCGCTGGATACACCATGTTTGTAGCGCAGGCTGATGAGGCGCAGGCTGTCGTTGTAGGCGCGGCTTTGTTTGCTCAAAGCGTCATAGCTTTTATCCAGCTGTTCGCGTGCAATCAACGCATTGGAAACGTCTTTGAATGCAGATTGAACAGCGGCTTCATAAGCAACGATTTGTGCCTGTTGGCGCAGTTTGGCTACGTCAAGATTGGCTTTGTTTGTGCCCCAGTCAAAGATAGGCAGGGTGATGGACGGTGCAAAAGCCCAAATACCTGTGCCGCTCTTAAACAGGCCGCTCAACTCGCCGGAAGCGGTACCGACCGAACCGGTCAGGCTGATGCGCGGGAAAAACGCCGCACGTGCCGCACCGATATTGGCATTAGCTTGTCTGAGCGCGTGTTCGGCCGCACGGATATCTGGACGGTTGAGCAACACGTCCGAACTCAAACCGGCAGGCAGTTTGGTCATTTTGAACTGCTTGCTCAAAGGCAGACCGGCAGGCAAGTCTTCGGGTAAAGGTTGATTAATCAACATAGCCAAAGAATTGCGCGCTTGCTCGCGGTTCTTTACCGCGGATGCGTAATCAGCTTTGGCCGATTCGATCAGCGCTTCCTGTTGGCGCAAATCAACGGCGGAAATCACGCCGGCCTTATGGCGCAATTGCGAGAGCTTGTAAGTCGCTTCACGGGTTTGCAACACGCGTTGTGCCAATGCCATAGATTCCTCAGCGTAGCGTTCGTTAAAGTAGGCTTTGGCGACGGTAGAAATCAAGGTCAGATGGGCGGCATCTCGATTGGCAGCCACATTAAAATAACCTTGCAACGCGGCTTCGCTGGTGCTGCGGACACGGCCGAAGAGGTCAAGCTCATAAGAGGCTGCGCCCAAACCCACGCTGTATTGGCTGCTAACGCTGCCGCCACTCAAAC
>NZ_JBQCWY010000655.1:0-1711 GCF_051956955.1 Neisseria sp. P0021.S005
GCAACGTCTTCAACATCCAGTTGTTTCAGGGCTTCGGAAATACGCTCGCTCAGACCATTGTGAGCCAGGAAAGCACGATAAGCTTCGGCTGTGGTTGCAAAACCGCCGGGAACGCGCACGCCTTTTTCAGTCAGTTGGCTGATCATTTCGCCCAAAGAGGCATTTTTACCGCCCACTCGCTCAACGTCAGTCATACGCAGGTTTTCAAACCAAATAACGTAGTTTTCGGCCATTTGTGTGTCCAATCCAAAAAATGTTAAAAAAGAAACAAATCCGCCTGCTTATTGTAGCCATTCGTTTGATGGCTGTCATGTGTTTTATCTTTTTAAAAATCACAAATTCGTCTGTGATATTGTGCTTTTCAGGCGTGTAGCCTTCTGAAATGTGAATATCAGATTCATGTTTTTACGTGTTATCTTCTTGTTAAATATGGAAAACAAAATAAGTTAATAAATTTGATAAACAAGATTTATTTTGCAATTTTAGAATAAAATTCTACAAAATAGCAAAAAATAAAATTTTGTGCCAATTTAAAAATTGTTCAAATTTGTTGTAATCCTGTGTAATCTATCGGGAATCGCTTTATTGCAAAGGCTGTAACTGCTATGATTGCCGTCTGAAACGTTACCCTCAAGAGGATTCATTATGACTGATCCACGCCAAGTCTTCTATATTTCCGACCGAACCGGTCTGACCGCTGAAAATATCGGTGAAGCCTTGCTGAACCAATTTGGCAATGTTGAGTTCAAACGCCATACCTATCCGTTTATTGATACGCCTGAAAAAGCGCGTGCTGTTGTAGACAAAGTCAACCAGTCAGCTGAAAAATTCGGCGTGCGCCCGATTGCTTTTGTCAGTGTGGTCAATGACGAAATCCGTGAAATCATCAAGAAAGCTAATGCGTTCCATATTAATTTCTTTGAAACCTTTCTCGGTCTTTTGGAAAAGGAACTCAATACGGAGGCGGTTGCCGCCCAGCAGGGGCACCACAGTATCGGCAATACCCAACGCTATGATGCGCGTATGGAGGCGGTCAATTTTTCACTGAATCATGATGACGGCGTCAGCGATAAAAACCTGCAGGAAGCGGATGTGATTTTGATGGGCGTGTCCCGTTCGGGCAAAACGCCGACCTGTCTCTATCTGGCCCTGCAATACGGTATCCGCGCCGCAAACTATCCATTGATTCCCGATGATTTGGAATCGACCGATTTGCCGCGTATGGTCAAACCTTATAAAGACAAGCTGTTCGGCTTGACCATTCAGCCTGAACGCTTGCAGGCAATCCGTCAGGAACGCCGTCCTAATTCGACCTATGCCAAAATCGATACTTGCCGCAGCGAGATTGCTGATGCGCAAAATATGTTCAAACGCCACGGTGTACCGTTTACCAATACAACCGATAAATCAGTGGAAGAACTTGCCGTTCATATCTTGCAGGCTTGCAAGTTGAAACGCCGTTTCTAAATGAAATGATAAAAGGCCGTCTGAAATTTCAGACGGCCTTTTTTTATTTTGTGTATTAAGTCTTAGGCAGGGTAACACCGGTTTGTCCCATGTATTTGCCGTTGCGGTCTTTGTATGAAGTTTCGCAGACTTCATCGCTTTCAAAGAACAAGACTTGAGCCACGCCTTCGCCGGCATAGATTTTGGCAGGCAGGGGGGTGGTGTTGGAAAACTCAAGCGTAACGTAGCCTTCCCACTCTGGCTC
>NZ_JBQCWY010000656.1:0-1710 GCF_051956955.1 Neisseria sp. P0021.S005
CTTGAAACATCATACCGTTGCAACCCATATTGCCATAAGCCTTAGGCATTTTGCTGAAATCCAAATAGGCGTTTTTATCTGCCAATTCTTTTTCAGTGAATTTATTGAAAGCGACAACACGCCATTTGGCGGCTAAAGTAGGTTGCGCCGTTTGTTGAGTTTGTACCTGCGCTTTAGAGGCTTGTCCAGGCTGAGATGCTGAAGGAGATGTACAAGCTGCCAAAACCACCATACTCATCAATGCGCCGAATAATGTTTTCATATCTATTCCTTAATTATTGCTAAAGGCCGTCTGAAAAACCATTCATCTTCAGACGACCTTTAAGCCTTATTTACAAAGTTGTATCCAATGCTTTGGAAATATCGTTCCAAATATCGTCCACATCTTCGATTCCAACCGAGAAACGCAGCAGGCCGACTTTGATGCCCATTTCCATTTTCACATCATGCGGCACGCCGCTGTGGGATTGGGAATAGCAATGGTTGACCAGACTTTCCACGCCGCCGAGGCTGGAAGCCATTTTGACCAGTTTCATGTTTTTAATCACGCTATCGGCCGCTTCACGCGTATCGTTTTTGAGATAAACCGTAACCACGCCGCCGATACCTTTGGGCATTTGTGCTTGGGCGAGTTCGTAATGTTCATGAGACGGCAGGCCGGGATAGAACACTTTTTCAATGGCAGGATGAGCTTCCAAACGGCGTGCGATTTCGAGTGCGTTTTGGCAATGGGCGTTCATGCGCAGAGCCAGCGTTTTAATACCGCGCAACACCAGCCAGCAGTCCATCGGGCCTGCAATCGCACCGGTATGCACCATCATGTCGTGCAAAGGCTGAGCCAGCTCTTTGGTTTTGGCAACGACTATGCCCATCAATACGTCGGAATGGCCGCACAAATATTTAGTAGCGGAATGGAACACAAAATCGCAACCCATATCCAACGGCTGTTGCAGATACGGCGTGGCAAAGGTGTTGTCGATGCCGACCAGCGCACCGGCTGCTTTGGCTTTTGCGGCAAGCGCTTTGATGTCTACCAAGCGCAAAAGCGGATTGGACGGCGTTTCCAGCCAAACCAGTTTGACATTGTGTGCTTTGAGCAGCTCATCCAAATTATCCGGATTGCCCAAATCGGCAAAAACAACGTTCACACCCCATTTTTGATAAACATCGACCAATAAATCATAAGCGCCGCCGTAAATATCTGCGACGGCGACAATGGTATCGCCCGGGCGCAGGAAAGTACGCCACACGGCATCAATCCCCGCCATGCCGCTGGAAAACGCAAAGCCGGCCGCACCGTGCTCCAAATCGGCAACGGTATCTTCCAATACCTGACGGGTCGGGTTGCTCAGGCGCGAGTAGCGGTAAGGCACATTTTCGCCAATCTCGTGCAACGCAAACATACTGTTTTGATAAATCGGCGGCATTAGCGCACGGTTGTGTTCGTCGCAATCGTAGCTGGAATGGATGGCTTTCGTGGCGAATTTCATTGGGTCTCTGCCTATATAGATGTGAATAATCGAAGATTTTATCACTATCTGAAAAATAGAAACAATCAATGCAGGCGGATAAAGCAAGTGATATAATCTCGCATTTGCAAATCGGCCGACACGAGCCGATTCCCTCCACACGCATCTCAACAATCCTATCATGAAGGACATACCACGCATGAACGCCATTGCAGACGTGCAATCCAGCCGCGATTTACGC
>NZ_JBQCWY010000657.1:0-1708 GCF_051956955.1 Neisseria sp. P0021.S005
ATATAGGTCAGTTTTTCCTTTTCTGCCAACTCCATCGCATAATCATAGGCATCGTTGTAAGACACACCTTTCAATACCACTTCACCGCCACGGCTCTTTACTGCATCAATTTTGATTTTCGGCGTAGTCTCCGGCATCACGATGACGGCGCGGCAACCCAAATATTGAGCCGACAAAGCCACACCCTGTGCATGGTTGCCCGCGCTTGCTGCAATCACGCCACAATCCAAGGCTTCTTTAGGCAGCTTCGCCATTTTGTTGTACGCGCCGCGAATTTTGAACGAAAACACCGGCTGCAAATCTTCACGTTTGAGCAAAACCTGATTGTTCAGACGGCCTGACAGACTGCGCGCCAAATCCAAGGGCGTTTCTACGGCCACATCATAAACGGAAGCGGTCAAAATACGGGTTAGATAATCAGAAAGAGGAAGGGAATGGTTCATGGTATTTTAGTGTTCGGAAATAAATTGCAATTCGGTCAAATCGACCGGAGGAAAAAGTTAAAACCATACCCCTGAGGCCGTCTGAAGGCAAGAAAAATCTTAGCAAAGCCTAAATGAGACGGTATAATGTCCGCTTAATATCTATTTAATATGCCAAACTGTTTACTTTGAAAGAAACAGTGTCCACTCATATTCAAATCCATAAATAATGATGAAAAAAACGCTACTTAGCTTAATTTTTGCTGCCCTCCTGAATACTCCAGCCCTTGCGGCAGACCCGGTTGCATCCGCACCTGCCGTACAAAGCGAGGCTCAAACGCAGCCACTGCTGCACAGTATCAACAGCCCGACAACGCCGCCGGAAATTGCGGCGACTGCCTATATTGTTACCGACCTGCACAGCAAGCAAACCTTGGCATCCAACAATGCCGACACGCCTATCGAGCCTGCCGCGTTGACGCAAATGATGACCGCCTACCTTGCCTTTAAAGCACTGGAAAACGGTACGCTTCAAGCAGATCAGATGCTGACAGTTTCAAACGTCGGCTGGAAAGTCGAAGGTTCACGCATGTTCCTTGATCCGAAAGTTCCTGTCAGTGTCAGCGATTTGATTAAGGGTACAACCATCCAGTCGGCCAACGATGCCGCCATTACCCTTGCCGAAGCCATTGGCAACGACTCTATCGACGAATTTGTCAAACAAATGAACGAAGAAGCCAAACGCTTGGGCATGAAGCATACCCACTTCAACAACCCGACCGGTATTTCTTCTAACGGCCATGTTTCAACCGTTGGCGACTTGGCCATTTTGGCAGCCGCGCTGATCAATGACTATCCGAAATACTATCCTTTGTTTGCAAACAAATCTTTCAAATACAATAATATCGAACAGCCCAACCGCAACCTCCTGCTCTATCGCGACAGCAGTATCGATGGTTTGAAAACCGGCTATAGCGAAGGCGCAGGCTACCATCTCGCCGCTTCCAGCAAACGCAACAACCGCCGTATTGTTTCCATCCTTGCCGGTGCCGAATCCACCGAAGCGCGCGCCAGCGAAAGCAGCAAACTGCTCAACTGGTCATTGCAGGCATTTGATACGCCTAAACTTTACAACGGCGGAGAAGTGATTTCCCAAGTCAAAGTTTACAAAGGCAGTACCAAAGCCGTAGATATCGGTTTCTTGGACGATGTTTACATTACCATTCCCCACGATACCGGCAAAAACGTCAAACCTATTTTAGAAACGCTTCAGCCCGTCCTCGCCC
>NZ_JBQCWY010000658.1:0-1702 GCF_051956955.1 Neisseria sp. P0021.S005
ATGGTTTGCCCGGGTTTGCTATAATCGCATTTTTAATTTTTCCGTTTTCTTATGAACGCGCCCAAAGCCTTCGCCGTACTCGGCCCGACCGCCGGCGGTAAAACCGCACTGGCCTTAAATATTGCCCGATCGTTGCCGGTAGAAATCATCAGTTTGGATTCCGCGCTGGTGTATTGCGGCATGGACATCGGTACGGCCAAGCCGACTGCCGAAGAGCTTGTTGCCGTACCGCATCATTTGATTGATATTATCTCGCCGCTGGAAAGTTACAGCGCGGCGGATTTTGTCGGCGACTGCGTGCGCTTGGTGAACGAAATACATGCGCGCGGTCGCTATCCGCTGATTGTCGGCGGCACGATGATGTATTTCCATGCGCTGACGGAAGGTTTGAACGATTTGCCCGGCGCGGATGCGGCGGTGCGCGCACAGCTTCAGGCGGAAAAAAAAGAACACGGTTTGGCAGGCCTGTATCGCCGTTTGCAGGAAGTTGACCCGATAACGGCAGGCCGTCTGAAAGCCAATGACAGCCAGCGTATTGAGCGCGCTTTGGAAGTCTATCTTCTGACCGGCAGGCCTTTGAGCGAACATTTCACAGAGCAGAAGCAGGCTGCGTCTTTATTGGATTTATGCACGGTTGCCCTTATCCCCGAAGACCGCCATTTGTTACACCAGCAAATCGAAAAACGCTTTTTAAGTATGCTGGAGCACGGTTTCCTAGATGAAATACACGCCTTACGCCGCGATTATCCGCAACTGCATGCCGATATGCCGTCTATGCGCTGCGTGGGCTACCGTCAGGCTTGGGATTATCTCGAAGGCGAAACCGATTATGACACCTTTGTCGAAAAAGGCATTATCGCCACGCGCCAGCTTGCCAAACGCCAGTTGACCTGGTTGCGGAAAATTCCTTTGGCGCACACGTTAGATCCTTACGCAGACAGCGATTATGTTCAAACGGCCTTAGCCTTGGCGCGTCAGCATTTTCAGGAATAATCCATGCTGACTACGCCACCACTTGCCCCTAAAGCATTGACCGCGCTAAAAGAATTGGGTATTTGTACGCTGGAAGATTTACAGGAAATCGGCGCAGTCCACGCATTTCTATTGCTGAAAGCGTCGGGTTTGACCGTAACCAAAAGCACCTTATGGCAACTGGCTGCGTTGGTTTCAGGTGTGGATGCCCGGCGTATTTCCGAGGAGAGAAAGACGGAGCTGTGCGAGGATTTGAAAAAACATCCGCCTGTTGCCGTTTTCCCTTCGCAAAGCGATATGGAAACCTTTATGCGGTTGGCGATAGAACAGGCCAAACAATCGGCGGTATTGGGCGAAGTGCCGGTTGGCGCGGTCATCGTATATCAAGGCGAGGCAATCGCAGCGACACACAATACCTGCATTGGCGACCACAATGTCAGCCATCATGCCGAAATCAACGCGCTTGCCGCCGCAGGTAAGACCTTGCAAAACTACCGTTTGGAAGACTGCGACGTGTACATTACCTTAGAGCCTTGCTCCATGTGCGCATCTGCCTTGATACAGGCGCGGGTCGGGCGTGTGATTTATGGTGCGGCTGAAGCTAAAACCGGTGCGGCAGGCAGCGTGGTCGATTTGTTTGCCGACAAACGTCTGAACAAGCATACCGCAATTTTGGGCGGCATATTGGCAGAAGAATGCCAAAGCGTATTGCAGGATTTCTTTGCGGCCA
>NZ_JBQCWY010000659.1:0-1702 GCF_051956955.1 Neisseria sp. P0021.S005
TGGCCGCAAAGAAATCCTGCAATACGCTTTGGCATTCTTCTGCCAATATGCCGCCCAAAATTGCGGTATGCTTGTTCAGACGTTTGTCGGCAAACAAATCGACCACGCTGCCTGCCGCACCGGTTTTGGCTTCGGCCGCACCATAAATCACGCGCCCGACCCGCGCCTGTATCAAGGCAGATGCGCACATGGAGCAAGGCTCTAATGTGATATACACGTCGCAGTCTGCCAAGCGATAGTTTTGCAAGGCCTTACCTGCGGCGGCAAGCGCATTAATTTCGGCGTGGTGGCTGACATTGTGGTCGCCAATGCAGGTATTGTGTGCCGCTGCGATTGCCTTACCTTGATATACGATGAGCGCGCCAACTGGTATCTCGCCCAAGGCCGCCGATTGTCTGGCCTGTTCTATCGCCAGCCGCATAAAGGTTTCCATATCGTTTTGCGAAGGGAAAACGGCAACAGGCGGATGGTTTTTCAAGGCCTCGCCCAGCTCCGTCTTTCTCTCCTCGGAAATATGCCGGACATCTACACCTGAAACCAGCGCAGCCAGTTGCCACAAGGTGCTTTTGGTTACGGTCAAACCCGACGCTTTCAGCAATAGAAATGTGCGGACTGCGCCGATTTCCTGTAAATCTTCCAGCGTACAAACACCCAATTCTTTTAGCGCGGTCAATGTTTTAGGGGCAAGTGGTGGCGTGGTCAGCATGGATTATTCCTGAAAATGCTGACGCGCCAAGGCTAAGGCCGTCTGAACATAATCGCTGTCTGAGTAAGGATCTAACGTGTGCGCCAAAGGAATTTTCCGCAACCAGGTCAACTGGCGTTTGGCAAGCTGGCGCGTGGCGACAATGCCTTTTTCGACAAAGGTAACATAATCGGTTTCGCCTTCGAGATAATCCCAAGCCTGACGGTAGCCCACGCAGCGCATAGACGGCATATCGGCATGCAGCTGCGGATAATCGCGGCGTAAGGCGTGCATTTCATCGAGGAAACCGTGTTCCAGCATATTTAAAAAGCGTTTTTCGATTTGCTGGTGTAACAAATGGCGGTCTTCGGGAATCAGGGCAACCGTGCATAAATCCAATAAGGGCGCAGCCTGCTTCTGCTCTGTGAAATGTTCGCTCAAAGGCTTGCTGGTCAGAAGATAGACTTCCAAAGCGCGCTCAATACGCTGACTGTCATTGGCTTTCAGACGGCCTGCTGTAATCGGGTCAACTTCCTGCAAACGGCGATATAGGCCTGCCAGACCGTGTTCGTTTTTTTCTGCCTGAAGCTGTGCGCGCACTGCCGCATCCGCGCTAGGTAAGTCGTTCAAACCTTCCGTCAGCGCGTGGAAATACATCATCGTACCGCCGACAATCAGCGGATAGCGACCGCGCGCATGTATTTCGTTCACCAAGCGCACGCAGTCGCCGACAAAATCTGCCGCACTGTAACTTTCCAGCGGCGAAATAATATCAATCAAATGATGCGGTACGGCGGCAAGCTCTTCGGCAGTCGGCTTGGCCGTACCGATGTCCATGCCGCGATACACCAGTGCGGAATCCAAACTGATGATTTCCACCGGCAGCGATTGGGCAATATTTAAGGCCAGTGCGGTTTTACCGCCGGCGGTCGGGCCGAGTACGGCGAAGGCTTTGGGCGCGTTCATAAGAAAACGGAAAAATTAAAAATGCGATTATAGCAAACCCGGGCAAACCAT
>NZ_JBQCWY010000660.1:0-1701 GCF_051956955.1 Neisseria sp. P0021.S005
CGCCGTTGCACCATGAAGACGAAGAAGAAAATTTCTTCCCGCTTCTATTGCAATATGCGCCGCAAGCTCAAGAAAGCGTTGACGAGCTTTTGCGCCAACATATCAGCCTGCACAACAACTGGGCGGCAGTATCCGCCGAATTTACCAAACTCGAAGTAGACAACGCCTATGTCCCCGATGCGGAAGCGTTCAAACGCTTTGTCGCAGGATATGATGTCCATCTGGCGATTGAAGAGCCGCTGTTTGATATGGGCAAAACCTTTATCCCCAAAGAAAAACTGACCGAAATCGGCGAAATTATGGCTGCACGCCGCCGCAAATAAGGCCGTCTGAAACAATCGTCTCAAGGATATATTATGCTGACCCCAAAAAGTTGCGATTTGTTCAATATTCCCTTTTTCCAATTTTCCCAGCTTAAAAAATACCAGCCTGAAAGTATTCCGCAAATCAAGGCAGACTATAAAGAAAACTGGCAGGTATGGCAGCAGCTGATCCAGCAGGTTGCCGCCGAATTGGGTGCGCCGTTTGCGCCGCCGCATATCGAACGCTGGTGTAACGGCTGGCAGGTCCGCGCCCATTTCTTTGCCTATTTCAAATACGAACAATATAAAAATTCCGCAGCAATTTTATCGATTTTGCTCAACCGCCGCCGTTTGAGCGTCAGCTTGGATTGGCACTGCTATAAAGCCGATGTTTCCCCCATTGCGCTGCCTGATTACAACCGCTGGCTGGATAATTTTGATACCGAGAAATACGCTTCCTTCGATATGTGGCACGGCGCGGAAAGCGAATATGACGATTATCGAACCGTCGCCCAACAAAGCGACGGCGATAGAAAGCTTCGAGACGACAAAGATTTCTTCTGTATCGGCAAACACATCGAACGCGATGATTTGGGCAAGCAGGATGTCGCGAAATGGATAGTGGAAACAGTGGAAGAATTACTGCCGCTGTATGAAGCTTGCCATGGAAAATAACTCAGAATACTGAAAGGCAGGCTGCCCATTCAGTATCTTCAAATAAACTCAAGGCCGTCTGAAAATCATATTCAGAACGTTTCAGACGGCCTGTTTTTCAAAGTAAACACAATGACCGAAACCCAATCCCTAGAACTCGCCAAAGCGTTGATTTCCCGCCCGTCCGTTACGCCGGATGACCAAAACTGTCAACAACTGCTGGCCGAACGCCTGCAAAAAATCGGTTTTGCCGTAGAAGAACTTTATTTTGGCGACACCAAAAATGTTTGGTTGCGCCGCGGTACACAGGCTCCGGTGTTCTGCTTTGCAGGGCACACTGACGTCGTGCCGACAGGCCCTGTTGAAAAATGGGATTCGCCACCGTTTGAACCGACCGAGCGTGAAGGCCGTCTGTATGGCCGCGGCGCGGCGGATATGAAAACCAGCATTGCCTGTTTCGTTACCGCCTGTGAGCGATTCGTTGCCGAAAATCCCGATCATCAAGGCAGTATCGCGCTCCTGATTACTTCAGACGAAGAGGGCGATGCATTGGACGGCACGACCAAAGTCGTCGATGTGTTGAAAGCGCGCGGCGAGTTGATTGATTACTGTATCGTTGGCGAACCGACTGCCGTGGATAAATTGGGCGATATGTTGAAAAACGGCCGACGCGGCTCGTTGTCGGGCAATCTGACCATCAAAGGCAAGCAAGGCCATATTGCCTATCCGCATTTGGCAATCAATC
>NZ_JBQCWY010000661.1:0-1698 GCF_051956955.1 Neisseria sp. P0021.S005
ACTACATACTTGCACTGTCAATACAACAGCAAACGGATGAAAACGCTTGCTATTTTTCACCCCATTTTTCATTTTGGAGTGCTAATATGCAAACACTAAACATGGATGATTTACAACAAGTTTCCGGCGGTTTTAATTTCAGTCGAAGCGCGGTTTCAGGAGCCGGCCGCTGGGTTGGTGCCGGAGCAGGTGCTTTTGCCGGCGGCTTTACCGGAATGGCGTTAGGCGCGATTGCGGGACCGGGCGGTATGGCTGCCGGTGGTGCTATCGGAGCCAACGTAGGTAGAGTTTTAGGAGGCAGATTAGGTTCGTTTGTCGCCAGAAGATCGTTTGGCTATTAAATCATTGCCGATCAAACTCCGTATCCCGAAAATATTTACGGGATACGGATTCTTTATCAACAATACTGAAGGATAACGGCATGAAAAATTTTTGGGAAAATTATAAGAAAAACTTGCAGTTGCTCGCAACTTTTGCCAAAAAATATTGGAAGGTCCTACTGGTCATCAGCTTCGCTGTAAACTTTATTGTCATCGGGGTGAACACTATCTTGAGTCTCTATGTGATCAATCCGAAATATTTTTTAGGGGAAGAATATTTCCTTTCAGAAATTATCGAAAGCCTCGTCGCAGTAAGCTTGATGATATGGACATTCCTGAAATATATTCAGTACAAACAGAAAGATGCTTCTTCGAAAGATTCTTCTTCAAATTAAATACGGAACAATCCCAAACTTTATAAGAAGGATAAGGGCATGAAAAATTTTTGGGAAAATTATAAGAAAAACCTGAAGTTGCTCGCAAGTTTCAGCAAACAATACTGGAAGGCATTGCTGATTATGTGCTTTGCGGCCAGCTTTACTGTTTTCCTTGCGAACTTGATTTTAAGCCTTATCATCAATCCGAAGTATTTCTTTGGAGTAGACCGTTTTCTTCCCGACTGGGTCGAAGTGTTAATTATGTGTACCCTGGTTGAACTGATGTTCTTGAAATACATAAAATCCAAAAAGAAAAAATCGCTTCCAGAATAGGTACAAACAGATTAGCCCAACCTTGTCTTTTCAATGGGTTATATCTTTTTCCTGTCTGTCAAGATTTCTAAAACCAAGGTCGTCTGAAAAGCTTTCAGATGACCTTTTACTATGAATAATTCAAATAAAAAGCGCGAACCTTTCGATTCGCGCTTTTTTTTCAGACGGCATCAATTATTTTTTGTCGTCTTTTACTTCTTCAAAGTCGGCATCTACGATGTCGTCGTCTTTCTTAGCGGAAGACTCGGCTTGTGCGCCCTCGCCTGCTTGGGCTTGGGCTTCGGCTTGCGCTTGAGCGTAAACCATTTCGCCCAATTTTTGGCTGGCTGTACCCAAAGCTTCGGCTTTGGCATCGATAGCGGCTTTGTCGTCGCCTTTAACCGCTTCTTCAGCTTCTTTCAACGCAGCTTCGATTTTTTCTTTCTCAGCAGCGTCGAGTTTATCGCCGTAGTCAGTCAGAGATTTTTTCACAGAGTGAATCAGGGCTTCAGCTTGGTTGCGGGAAGCGACCAATTCAGTCAGTTTTTTATCTTCTTCAGCGTTGGCTTCGGCATCTTTCACCATGCGTTCGATTTCTTCTTCGCTCAAACCTGAAGAACCTTGGATGGTAATGTTGGCCGCTTTGCCGGTGCCTTTGTCTTTGGCAGAAACGTGCAAGATACCGTTGG
>NZ_JBQCWY010000662.1:0-1691 GCF_051956955.1 Neisseria sp. P0021.S005
CCCAAATCTTCCATTTTCCGAGCTTAATCTCATGACGTTAGCTGAATTTTGGCCGCTGTGCCTTTGCCGCCTTCACGAAATGTTGCCTGCCGGGCAGTTTGCGCAATGGATTGCGCCTTTGACCGTGGGTGAAGAAAACGGCGCATGGGTGGTGTATGGTAAAAACCAATTTGCCTGCAATATGCTCAAAAGCCAGTTTGCCACCAAAATTGACGCCGTGCGTGCCGAATTGGTGCCTCAGCAGGCTGCTTTCGCGTTTAAGCCGGGCGTAGGTGTGCATTATGAAATGGCGGCTCAGGCTGTTGCGCCGGTGCAAGTGCAAGAAGTCATTGAAGTTGAAGAGTGTGTAGAGCCTGTTCAAATGCCTTTGCAAACTGCTGCGCCAATGGAAGAAGATAGGCCGTCTGAAACGGTTTCCAAGCCTGCCACTGCCATGACGGCTGCCGAGATTTTGGCGCAACGCATAAAAAACCTGCCGCATGATGAGCCTCAAGTGCAAACTGCTGCTCCGGCTGAATCTAAAGCAGTTGCCAAAGCCAAAACCGACGCGCAACACGATGCGGAAGAAGCGCGCTACGAACAGACCAATCTGTCGCGCGACTATACATTTGAAACTTTGGTGGAAGGTAAGGGCAACCGCCTTGCCGCCGCAGCTGCCCAAGCGATTGCTGAAAATCCGGGGCAGGGTTACAACCCGTTTTTCTTATACGGTAGTACCGGTTTGGGTAAAACCCACTTGGTGCAAGCCATCGGCAACGAATTGCTGAAAAACCGTCCTGATGCCAAAGTGCGCTATATGCACTCGGACGACTATATCCGCAGCTTTATGAAGGCTGTGCGCAACAACACTTATGATGTATTCAAGCAACAATACAAACAATATGACCTGCTGATTATCGACGATATTCAGTTCATCAAAGGCAAAGACCGTACGATGGAAGAGTTCTTCTATCTGTACAACCATTTCCACAACGAGAAAAAACAACTGATCCTGACGTGCGACGTATTGCCTGCCAAAATCGAGGGTATGGACGACCGTCTCAAGTCCCGTTTCTCATGGGGCTTGACTTTGGAACTCGAACCGCCCGAATTGGAAATGCGCGTGGCGATTTTGCAGAAAAAGGCAGAAGCAGCCGGCATCAGTATCGAAGACGAAGCCGCTCTGTTTATCGCCAATCTGATCCGCTCCAATGTGCGTGAGCTGGAAGGCGCGTTCAACCGTGTCAGCGCCAGCAGCCGTTTTATGAACCGTCCTGTCATCGACATGGATTTGGCGCGTACGGCTTTGCAGGATATTATTGCCGAGAAACACAAAGTCATTACTGCCGACATCATCATAGATGCGACAGCCAAATACTACCGTATTAAAATCAGCGATATATTAGGCAAAAAACGTACGCGCAACATCGCCCGTCCGCGCCAAGTTGCCATGAGCCTGACCAAAGAGCTGACCACGCTCAGTCTGCCTTCTATTGGCGATGCCTTTGGCGGCCGCGACCACACGACTGTGATGCACGGTGTTAAAGCGGTGGCGAAACTGCGTGAAGAAGATCCCGAATTGGCGCAAGACTACGAAAAACTGCTGATTTTGATTCAGAACTGACCCAATGCAATATTCAGACGGCCTGATGTCAATGTGAGGCCGTCTGAATACAAAAAATATTTTAAAATACCCAAATCAACCGATTTCA
>NZ_JBQCWY010000663.1:0-1686 GCF_051956955.1 Neisseria sp. P0021.S005
CGTTCAACACGCGTACATCAGTAAAGCCTTGGCTGCGGATTTTTGCCGCGTCGGCTTGGTGCTGCACATATACGGGCAGGTTTTTCGGAATGGAACGTGCGGCGGTTTCGTCCCAATGGTCTTCGTGAGTATGGGTAACGACAACTGCATCCACACCGTCCAAAATTTTATTCACGCTCATCGGCAGCCCGACCAGCGGCATTTTGGCTTGGCTGTTGAACGTGCCGGCAAAGCCGTTCATGGAGTGCTTGGGTGCGAAAAACGGGTCAATCAAAAAAGTCTGCCCCGCATATTCGACTTTGGCGGTAGCGTTACGGATATGTTGGTATGAATCGTCTGCCCAAGCGGAAAAGGCTGTCGCGCCCAAAACAGTGGCAAGAATAAATTGCTTGGATTTCATGATGTTGCTCCTTAGAAAATTATGGAGCGTATTTTAAGCTGCAGGTGTATCGGCTAAAATAGGCAATATTGCCAACAAACGCAAGGATAGTGCCAAAATGTCGTCTGAAAACGAGCGTAACGAGTTTCGCCAAAATCAAACTGTTCCCAAAATCGTGCTATATGCTCAATCGGGCATGAATGATTTTGTCTTCAACATTCCCTTTTCTGTTTTTCAGACGACCTATCGGGACAATCCGCTCTTTGACCTGAAAATCTGTTCCGATGATAGCAAAGACGTTATCACGGCACTGGGCGCAAGCATTCCCGTACACGACGGATTGGATTTGACGGAAGAAGCCGACATCATCGTCATCGCAGGCTGGCGCAATATTGAAGAAGCCCCGACGCCAGAACTGGCTGAGAATTTACAGCGGGCAGCGAAACGTGGTGCGCATATCACCGCCCTATGTTACGGCACTTACGCCCTTGCCTACACAGGACTTTTAGACGGCAGAACCGCCGCCACCCACTGGCTTGCCGAAGACGACTTTGTCCGCCGTTTCCCTAAAATTCATCTGGATACCAACCGCCTATATGCAGAAGACGGCAACTTTTTAACATCGGCAGGTGCGGCGGGTGGGCTGGATTGTTGCCTGTACCTCATCCGCAAAATCCACGGTGCAACCGTTGCCAACGACCTTGCCCGTACCTTGGTTGCGGCACCACACCGCGAAGGCGGGCAGGCACAGTTTATCCACCGACCTGTCGAACGTCGTACCGCCGATGACAAAATCAATCACCTATTGGACGAACTGCGCCAAAACCTTGCGACCCCATACCGCTTGGACGATTTGGCAAAAAAATTAGCCGTTTCCCGCCGTACCTTTATCCGCCATTTTTCTCAAGCCACAGGCATGAATTTCGGTGAGTGGCTCACCACAGAGCGGCTATGGCAGGTACAGGATTTGTTGGAAAATACGGATTTGCCGATAGAACGCATCGCCGAACAAAGCGGCTTCGGCAGCGCGTCAAACCTACGTTTGCAGTTCAAAGCCAAGTTTAAAATCAATCCGAATGCCTGGCGGAAAGTATTTGGCAGATAGCTTGCGTTAGTCAATCCAAAATACCTGAGTGCAGGCTGCTTTGGAGGTCGTCTGAAAACCCAAAAAGCAGCCTGTACTTTTCAGACGGCCTTTTTTCTTTTTCAAAGAGTAGAGAAATTTCAAAGAGTTTTTATAAATCATCTTCAAAATCCAAACGCTTGTTCTATCCTAATCATTTATATTCAAAGATGACAATCTCAAT
>NZ_JBQCWY010000664.1:0-1685 GCF_051956955.1 Neisseria sp. P0021.S005
GTTTGGTTGTCGGCATCAGCGGTGCCAGCGGTTTTCAGTATGGCGTGAAGGCTTTGCAGCTTTTGCGTGCGCATCAGGTAGAAACGCATTTGGTGGTTTCACAAGGGGCGGAAATGACCCGTACTTTGGAAACGGATTACACCAAAGAAGACGTTTATGCTTTGGCAGATGTCGTGCATTCCATCCGTAATGTCGGGGCAAGCATTGCCAGCGGTTCGTTTTTGACGGACGGAATGTTGATTGCGCCGTGTTCAATGAAAACTTTGGCTTCGGTTGCTCACGGGTTTGCCGATAATTTGCTCAGCCGTGCGGCGGATGTAACGTTGAAAGAGCGGCGCAGGCTGGTGTTGATGGTGCGTGAAGCGCCGTTAAACTTGGCGCACATTGAAAATATGCGCCGCGTGACAGAGATGGGCGGTATCGTGTTTCCTCCCGTTCCGGCTTTATATCAGAAGCCTGAATCCATCGAAGATATGATTACACACAGCGTCTCTCATGCTTTGGACTTGTTCGGCATCATTCAAAACGATGTGCCGCGCTGGCAGGGCTGATGTTTCAGACGGCCTGAGCATAATTTCGTCTACTGCGAAGGAAGATAAAAACCATGCAAACGATTCCTGTCAATATAGTGAAGTTTTTGAGCAATCATCATGTCGTCAGTATTGCTGCTGCGGAAGAGGGCGAAGTTTGGGCAGCTTGCTGTTTTTATGTGTTTGATGAGGTGAATGCCCGATTGATTGTGCTGACATCTTTGAAAACGAAGCATGGCGGAATGATGAGTCGTTCTGCCAAAGTAGCCGGTACCATTGCCGGACAACCTGACAGCATCGCAAAAATCAGCGGCATTCAGTTTGCGGCGACTGCCGCTTTGATTGAGGATGAAGCGGATTTGAAAGCGGCGCAGTCTTTGTATTACAAAGCGCATCCTGCTGCTCGAGTGATGAAAAGCGATGTTTGGGCATTGAATTTGGACAGTTTGAAATTCACTGACAATAAATTGGTATTCGCACAAAAAACGTACTGGAATCGCGAGGATTAAGAAAAGGCCGTCTGAAAGATGAAATTTCAGACGGCCTTTGGTAATGTTACAAATTAATCGTGTCCGAGATCGACAGTTTTGTCTTTGTAACGTGTATCGGGAACCAAAACGATTTTCTCGTCCACTTTGCCGATGGCTTTCACGTCTTTGCCCGGATAGTCCAGCTGATGCAGGAAGTAGCGGATACAGTTCAAACGTGCACGTTTTTTGTCATCGGAACGGATGATGACCCAAGGCGCGTCGCCGGTGTGGGTGTGGAAGAACATGGCGTTTTTGGCTTCGGTGTAGTCGTCCCAGCGGTCGAGCGACTGGATATCCACAGGGGACAGTTTCCAGTGTTTCAGGGGGTCGTCGCGGCGGGAGATGAAGCGGCGGAGTTGTTCTTCACGAGATACGGAGAACCAGAATTTGAACAGATGGATGCCGCTGGCAACCAGCATACGTTCCAATTCAGGGGTTTGACGCATGAAGAGCAGGTATTCGTTAGGTTCGCA
This sequence comes from Neisseria sp. P0021.S005, assembly GCF_051956955.1. Taxonomy (NCBI): domain Bacteria; kingdom Pseudomonadati; phylum Pseudomonadota; class Betaproteobacteria; order Neisseriales; family Neisseriaceae; genus Neisseria; species Neisseria sp. P0021.S005. The sequence continues at coordinate 1,534 of NZ_JBQCWY010000664.1, forward strand.
GAAGCCCATTACGCGTTCTACGCCGGCACGGTTGTACCATGAGCGGTCGAAGAATACCATTTCGCCTGCGGTCGGCAGGTTTTGGATGTAGCGTTGGAAATACCATTGGCCGCGTTCGGTAGTGGTTGGTTTTTCCAAAGCAACCACGCGCG
>NZ_JBQCWY010000665.1:0-1685 GCF_051956955.1 Neisseria sp. P0021.S005
TTGCAGCTGTATTAGGTTTCGGTGGTATTGCAGGTAGTGCGGCAGGCATAGCCAAAATTTTATTTGCCGGTTTCTTGATCTTGTCGGTGATATCACTGATTTTTGGCAGGAAGAAATAATACCTGTAGACCAATAAGGTTGTATCAAGCCACTATTCCGTCAAATAGGCCGTCTGAAAAATCAGGATAACTGGTTTTCAGACGGCCTTTGTTCTTATAATAGCGGTTTATTTTTTTACACACCCAGCAACGGAGTTTCCATGCAGTTTTCAGCATTCGGCGAAAAATTCACACAACACAGCGGTATTTTGCAGTTGATGGACGATTTGGGCGACGCGCTCAAAAGCGACAAGCCCGTCAACATGCTCGGCGGCGGCAATCCGGCGCGGATCGCTGAAGTCAATGCGGTGTTCGCCGATGTGTTTTCCAAGTTGGCAGCGGAACACGCTGTTGAGAATATCGGCAATTATTCCAATCCGCAGGGCGATGCGGCGCTGATTGCGGCTTTGACTGAGTTTCTCAACCGCGAATACGGCTGGAATCTGACGGCGGACAATATCGCGTTGACCAATGGTTCGCAAAACGCGTTTTTCTATTTGTTCAACCTGTTTGGCGGCAAATTCAATCTTTCAAACAGCCAAACGGCTGAAAAAGCGATTTTGTTGCCGCTTGCGCCTGAATATATCGGTTATGCCGACGTGCATGTCGAAGGGCAGCATTTTATTTCGGTGAAGCCGAAAATCGAAAATGTCGAACACGAAGGCAAAGCGGGCTTCTTCAAATACCGCGTGGACTTTGACGCGCTGGAGAGCCTGCCTGAATTGAAAGAGGGCAAAATCGGTGCGATTTGCTGTTCGCGCCCGACCAACCCGACCGGTAATGTGCTGACCGACGGCGAGATGGCGCGTTTGGAAGCTTTGGCGCAGGAACACGGGATTCCGCTGATTATCGACAACGCTTACGGAATGCCGTTCCCGAATATTATTTACAGCGATGTGACGCTCAACTGGCACGAAAACATTATCCTCTGCTTCAGCCTTTCTAAAATCGGCCTGCCCGGTGTGCGTACCGGCATTATTGTCGCCGCGCCGGAAGTGGTCAAAGCCGTCAGCAGTTTGAATGCGATTGTGAACTTGTCGCCTACGCGTTTCGGCGCGGCGATTGCGGCTCCGCTGTTAAACGACGGCCGTCTGAAACAGCTGGCCGACCAAGTGATTCAGCCGTTTTACCGTCGGCAGGCGCAAACGGCGGTCTCCCTGCTCAAGCGTGAGTTGGGTGCGTATCCGTTGAAAATTCATAAGCCTGAAGGTGCGATTTTCTTGTGGCTTTGGTTTGAAAACCTGCCTGTTTCGTCGCAAACCTTGTACGAAATGCTCAAGGCTGAAGGCACGCTGATTATTCCGGGCGAGCATTTCTTTGTCGGCATTGATAGGCAAGACTATCCGCACGCACACGAGTGTATCCGTATGAGCATTGCGCAGGATGCGGAAACGCTGGAAAAAGGCATTGCCGCGATCGGTCGCGTGGTGCGCGGTTTGTACGATAAAAAATAAATGCTGTGAATAGACAAAGGCCGTCTGAAACCTGAACAATCGGGTTTCAGACGGCCTTTTTGTCGGATTTAGATATGGTGGATAACCAGTTTTTTGCCTTCGTAATCGAGGACGTTGACGTCCATATCGAATA
>NZ_JBQCWY010000666.1:0-1673 GCF_051956955.1 Neisseria sp. P0021.S005
GTTCGTAGGCGGAGGTTTTCAGCGCATCGGCGGCTTTGGTAAAGGCTTTGTAGGTCAGCGACTGCTTGTCGGGCGCGTGCAGGATGGTTTTCAGATCCGCTGCGATTTCAGACGGCATCTCGCCGCGTTTCAAGGCTTCCGCCCAAGCGTCGATTTGCGCGTCTTGTTGTTTTTTGCGTTCGATGGCGGCAAGCGCTTGTTTTAAGGTTTCTTCGGGCGCGGCTTTGAACACGCCTTTGGCTTTTTTGTAGAAATACATCGGCGCGGCGTACAGCGCAATCAAAGTCGCCGCCAGCTCGGTTTTGGTCGGCGCATGGCCGTAATATTCTTCGGCGATGGCTTCGGCGGTAAATTCCTCTTCGCCGCATACTTCCCACAATAAATCGGTGTCGATATCCGCCGCCTGTGCCTGCGCGTTTTCCAAAAATGCCGCCATATCGCCGTCAAACTCGGCAAAAACATTGTTTGCTTTCACTTTGGTGCGTTTGCCGTGTTGGGTATCGACTTGGTAGGTGGCGTCGTTTTTTTGGACGATGGAGGCAACTTTGAATTGGCCGGACTCTTCGTAAAAGATATTCATTTTTTAGGATTTTATGATTTGTAGGAAACGCGTGATTTTAGCAGATTTGCACAAGAAAGGCCGTCTGAAAAACATACTTTCAGACGGCCTGTTCAAACGGCGGATAATTAATACTGATATGCCGCCAGTTTGCGTTTGATTTCAGGCAGGGCGGCGCGTGCGGCCTGTTCACCCAGTTGGATGGCGCGTTGTTTTTGGTCGAAACCGCCAACCGAACCCAGCTCCAAAACCTGCGGTTTGATGACCACATTGGCTTGTCCCAATTCTTGGCGCAAGGCGGTTTGGCTCATCACGTTGAAGGTTTGGTCAAGATAGGAGAACATGCCTTGGTTGACGTTTTTGGCCGGACGGGCGGAAATATCGACGGCAATGATGAAGTTTGCGCCCATTTTTTTCGCCGCGCTGACCGGTACGGGTTGCGACAGGCCGCCGTCTACATATTTGCGGCTGCCGATAACGACAGGTTGAAACACGTTCGGAATCGAAGCAGAAGCGCGGACGGCTTGTCCGGCATTGCCTACGTTGAACACCACCGGTTTGCCGCTTTCAAAATCGGTCGCAACGGCGGCAAATTTGATGGGGAACTGCTGCATCGGACGGTTGCCGACTTTGCGGTTGATGTAGTTTTGCAGTTTTTCGCCTTTGATGAAGCCGCTGGTGGACAAGGTCAAATCCACCAAATCGGTTTTACCCAAAATTTCTGCTTCCAATTCGAGGCGGTCGGGCGACATTCCCGAAGCGTACATACTGCCGACAATCGAGCCTGCGGATGTACCAGTAACGATTTTTACCGGAATATTGTTTTCTTTCAAAACCTTAATAATCCCGATATGGGCAAAGCCTTTGGACGCGCCGCCGCCCAAAGCCAGCGCAACCGTGGCTTTCGGTTTGGGTGCAGTATGCGAAACCGTATTTTGACCCTGCGTAGAAGGTTTGGATTGCGGCGAGTTGCCGCTCGGACAGGCGGCCAATACCAAGACGGACGAAGCGGCTAAAAACGTTTTGAATGTGGAAAAAAGTTTATTCATGTTCAGACAGCCTTTAATATGTCGAAAGGGTTATTTTACTCTGAAATTAAGTCGAAAGGCCGTCT
>NZ_JBQCWY010000667.1:0-1667 GCF_051956955.1 Neisseria sp. P0021.S005
AAGGCGTGGCTTCTGCATCGGCACTTTCGGCTTGCAACAATGGCAGCACTTTATCGCGTTTGCCTTTCAAGGTATTGACGCGGATGTCGAGCGGGGCAGGTTGGTTGATGCTGCGGCCGAAGGCGAGAATTTCTTCTTCGCTCCAATGCTGTTGCAGCTGTTCCACCAGCCATTGCGGCAATTCTGCGGCGGTATTCAGGCCGTCTGAGAACTCGGTTTTGCGGGCTTTCAAATTGCCGAGGAACTCTGTTTCTTCTTCATCAAGCAGGTCTTTGATTTGGCTGATGTTGGTACTTCTGCCGAGAACCAGCGCGGCGAGTGCGGCTTTGCGCGGCTGCGCGTGCGGACGGCGCAGGGCGGTACTGATTTTTTGATAGTGGCGCAGTGCGGCAAAGGCGGTTTCGGCGATTTCGTGGCGGTCTTGGCGGCCGAGCTTTTTGTGTTCGCGGAAGTAGGCGGAGAGGACGGCATCGGCAGGCTGTTTGAAAGTCAGCATTTCAGCCAAAACTTTGGCGGTATGGTCGAGTTGTGCGGCGTTCATAATGTAATGGGTTCTCTTAAAGTGGGTAAATGGTTTCAGACGGCCTTCATAATGCGTTCGATTTCGTGCCAAAAGCCGTCCGGCCGTAATTCCAAAACGGCAATCAAGCCTTGGTCGATACGGCGGATTTCGGTTGCGTTTAATGTTTCGGTTTCGGCGACACGCGCAGGTGCAAGATAGGCCATGCGGTCGAGCAAGTGATAACGCGCTTCTTGGCGTTCAAACCCGTATTCCGCCCAATCTTGAATATAGATGCCGCGCCAGCCGTATGGATTAAGTGGCGGCTCAAAAGCATGGAAACCGTGTGGAAAAAAGCCGATGCCGCGCACGATGGAAGCAGGAAGCAGATTTTCCGGCAGGCCTTGTGCGGTTAAGGTTGCTTTGCCTTGCGGCGTATGCAGCAGCTGGGATTGCTGCACCAGTTTGGTGGCTTTGTCCGTCAGCATGTCTTTAGGATTGAGGCCGCGCAGGTTTTGCGCTTGGTCTCCGCCGTAGTATTTACACGCCAGCTCGATATGGTAGGGCTGTTGGTTGAGGGAAACGACGAAATCCGCAGCGCCTAAGGTTTGGCCGTCTGAAAAAACGGGCAGATTGTATGCGTGCAGTTTGGCGTGCGGCGCGTTGGCAAACCAAAAAGTCAACAGCTCTTCAGCATAAATGCCGAGACGATGACCAAACGGGGCGCGTTGGGCGAGGTAATCCATCAGCGGTGCGGGATCGGCGTCCAATGCCAAAAGGTAGCGGAAACCGTGTTCCCCCAATAGTTCGCGTACGCTCAATTCGCAACCGTTTTGCCACAAAGGGGGCGCAGTCAGCAGCGAGGCGAGGTCGCGGACGGGTTGGCTGGTGAGCTTCCACCATAATGCGTCTAGGGCGTAATTCATGCTTATCCGAATATCAGTCATGCCGTCTGAAAGGCTGGAAATGTTTTCAGACGGCCTTAATCAGTCTTTTTTATGGATACGGTGGCTGACGGTATTGAAAAAACCGCGCAGGATATCGATGTCTTCGGTTTGCGTGTTGGCGCGTCCGAACAGGCTCTGCATACGGCGCATCAGGCGCTCGCCGTTGCGGCGGTTGAAAAAGCCGATGTCGTTCATCACGCTTTCCATGTGGGCGACCATGC
>NZ_JBQCWY010000668.1:0-1666 GCF_051956955.1 Neisseria sp. P0021.S005
CTTTTATCTAATGCCCTCCCCCGCCGGAACCGCTAAACGGAGGTCTCGCCAGCCAAATAATGGGAATCATACTGATGAATATGATACTGCCTGCCAAGAAGATTTCATTTGAGCCAATAATAAAGCCTTGTTGGGAAATAGTACTATTTATCGCAGCCAGGGCTTGCTCTTTGCTCAGGCCATTGGCCATCATGCCTTGAATAGATTGGTTGCTGATTGAGGACAATGAATTAATATGTTCGGTCAGCTGAGTATGGTGCAGAGCTTCGCGCCGTTCCCACATGGTGCTGACAACGGACACACCGACACCGCCCATAAAGACTCGCAAGAAATTAGACAAGCTACTGGCCGAGGCAATTTGGTTGCCCTTCATATGCGATAAGGTGATACTGGTCAGGGGCAGGAAGAACATGGCTACGCCTAAACCCTGCCAAAACTGTGGCCAAACGACGTTGCTCATATCCATGCCGGCATAGAAGTCGGTTCGCCAATGGAATGTATAGGCAAACACCAAGAAGCTAGCGCTGACAAACAGGCGCATATCGACGCGATTGCCAAACTTACCAATAATCGGCGACAGAATAATCGGCAGAAAACCTACCGGTGCAGCAGCCAAACCAGCCCAAGTAGCGGTATAGTCGAGATTTGATTGCAACACCAAAGGCAGCAAGGTCAATGTACCCATATACACCATAAAGCCCAAGGATGTCGCAACAACGCCTATCGTAAAGTTTCTATTTCTAAACAATGACAAATCGACAATCGGGTATTTCTCGCCCAGCTCCCAAACAATAAAATAGGTCAGGAACACCAAAGCGGTAACGCCCAAAACGATAATCTCTCCCGAGGCAAACCAGTCCAATTCCTTACCTCTATCAAGCATCATTTGCAATGCGCCGACACCGACAATCATCAACACCAGCCCGACATAATCGATTGGCGCCCTGACGATTTCAGTTTCCCTGTGTCGAAGCTGCTTCCAAGCAATAGTTGCAGACAAAATCCCGATCGGGATATTGATAAAGAAAATCCATCCCCAATGCCAATTGTCTGAAATCCAACCGCCTAAAATCGGCCCCAACACAGGGGCAACAACGACGGTCATCGCCCATAAGGCCAGCGCCAATGTTCGTTTTTCAGGCGGATAAGAAGCCATCAACAGGCTTTGGGACAAGGGAATCAATGGCCCGGCGATGAAGCCTTGCAATACACGGAAAAAAACCAAGGCTTGAAGATTATGTGCAATGCCACACAGCCATGACGTTACGACAAACCCGATCACAGCGGCGATAAAGATTTTGACCTCGCCGAACCGCTTGGCCAAAAAACCTGTCAAGGGAACAGAGATGGCATTGGCTACGGCAAATGAGGTAATCACCCAAGTTCCCTGCGTGGTAGCCGCACCCAAATCCCCTGCAATAACAGGCACGGCGACGTTGGCGATGGTGCTGTCCAAGACTTCCATAAATACGGCCAAGCTGAGCGCCAAAGTTGCCAACACCAGCTTAAACCCTTGTAAAGGCGGATAATTCATATTTATAAACTATAAGACAACCGCCAAAGCGGTCGATTGAAGAGAATCAATATTTCAGACGGCCTGAGCCTTCAATAAAAGACTCAGGCCGTCTGAAAAGATTATTTTGCGTATTGCTCGAAGATTTTATCG
>NZ_JBQCWY010000669.1:0-1665 GCF_051956955.1 Neisseria sp. P0021.S005
AGATAAAACAGTCCGGCAAACCAAGAAATCACAAAAAATATGTGTAACAGCTTAAACCACAAATACATTTCAGACGGCCCCAAAACCTAAAACCATTATTTTATCCGCAATACGGCCCGAGCCAAAATAAAATAGTCAAAACAATCTGATTTAGTTCGCCACAACAATGTGTTGCAGGCGCGATTTTACCCAAAAACCAAATTGTAAATTTCGCAACAATATGCAAGTTGATATATGCACAATGCAAAAAACTTGTTAAAATCCTATGCTATTTAAGTATAAAAACATTATGGACGGAAAACATGAAACAATTTGAAATCAGCAACAGCGTCAGGAAAGAGCTTAGCAACTACCTGAATACGCACAATCTAAGCCTCAAAGCCGCCATGGATAATGAAACAACCAATGGTGAAGTCGCCGCCATCGTTCATGCAGGATTGCCGGCGATGATTCGGAAAATCTATTCTTTGGAAAAAATGAAAACCTTTTTCTGGACGAAAAAAGATTTGATGATGGAATTTATCAATATGCGCTTGGATGCCGGTGATAAAAAGGGCAAAAACTAATTTTAGCGATGGGTAGGGGGAGATAGAAGTTTGAAATCTGGACTTCTGTTTTCTCGAAAATCTTGTTAGGGACAGGGTGTACTTATTGTTCCTAATAAGTTTTGACAACCGAAAGGCCGTCTGAAATTCAAATGATAGGGCATGGGAACATGCCCTGTTTTTATGGGCGGCTTGTCCGCATTGGGAAAATATTGAGCTTGGCAATCGTTGCGGCGTTCTGCGCTGAGTGGTTTTATCGGCTGAATATTTTTATTATTTGTTTTGCTGAACATATTGAATGGATTATAAAAAGGCCGTCTGAAACATTTCAGACGGCCTTTGGTGTTGAATCAGCAATTAAAACGGCGGATTTTCAAATCAAGCTGCGTTGTCGAAACCGCTGTGGCGGAGCAGGGCATCCAGGCTTGGTTCGCGGCCGCGGAAGGCTTTGAAGGATTCGGCTGCACTGCGCGAACCGCCGACGGCCAGTATTTCTTTCCAGAAGCGGCGGCCGGTTTCGGCCACATCGTCGCTTTCTTCAAACGCTGCGTAAGCGTCTGCACTCAAAACTTCCGCCCATGCGTAGCTGTAATAGCCTGCGGAGTAGCCGCCGGCGAAGATGTGGCTGAAGCTCAAGGCAAAGCGGTTGTATGCCGGCGGTTGGGTCACGGCGACTTCTTGACGCACTTTGTCCAAGATTTGCGGCCATTCTTTCAGACGGCCTTCATCTTCCTGATGATAGATTTCCATGTCGAGAGGGCAAATTCCATTTGACGGACGAGGAACATACCGCGTTGGAAGTTTTTGGCCGCGTGCATTTTGTTGAACAGCTCTTTCGGCAATACCGCGCCGGTTTCTTCGTGCGAGGACATTTGCGCCAATACGTCGTATTCCCAAACGAAGTTTTCCATGAATTGGCTAGGCAGCTCGACCGCGTCCCATTCGACGCCGTTGATGCCGGATACGCCCACTTCGTCAACTTGGGTCAACAAGTGGTGCAGGCCGTGGCCGGTTTCGTGGAAGAGGGTGATGATTTCGTCGTGGCTCAAACGCGCCTCTTTGTCGCCGACCGGCGGGGTAAAGTTGCAGACGAGGTAGGCAGTCGGCAGTTGCAGCGTAC
>NZ_JBQCWY010000670.1:0-1664 GCF_051956955.1 Neisseria sp. P0021.S005
ATTTGGTGGCCAACCCGATTAACGCGCTGGCCAATGCCAACTATATCGGCATTTTGGCTTGGGCTTTGGTATTGGGCGCGGCTTTGCGCCATCACGGTTCGGATACGACCCGCCAAGTGGCGGCCGATTTGGCCGATACCGTTTCGACCGTTGTGAAATGGATTATCCGTTTTGCGCCGCTGGGTATTTTCGGCTTGGTGTCTTCTACCATTGCGGAAACCGGTTTTGAAGCGCTTGCCGGTTATATGCAGCTGTTGGCCGTATTGCTCGGCTGTATGCTGTTTATCGCTTTGGTGGTCAACCCGATTATTGTGTGGACGCAAATCCGCCGCAACCCTTTCCCGCTGGTGTTTACCTGCCTGCGTGAAAGTGGCGTGTATGCCTTCTTTACCCGTTCTTCCGCCGCCAATATCCCTGTGAATATGGCATTGGCGAAAAAACTGGGTTTGCACGAAGACACTTACTCCATCTCCATTCCATTGGGTGCGACCATCAATATGGCCGGTGCGGCAATCACCATTACCGTTTTGGCGATGGCTGCGGCGTACACGCAAGGCATTACGGTTGACTTCGCCACTGCCCTGCTGCTGAGCCTGGTGGCAACTGTCAGCGCGTGCGGTGCATCCGGTGTGGCCGGTGGCTCGTTGCTGCTGATTCCTTTGGCGTGCAGCCTGTTCGGTATCGATAACGATGTGGCCATGCAGGTGGTTGCCGTCGGCTTCATCATCGGCGTGATTCAAGACTCTGCAGAAACTGCGTTGAACTCTTCCACCGACGTTTTGTTTACTGCCGCTGCCGATTTGGGCCGTCAACGTAAAGAGTGATTTTTAAGGGCAACCTAAATTCAGCAAAGGCCGTCTGAAAACTTTCAGACGGCCTTTGTTTTATGCAAAGAAAATGGATTTTTAGATGGTCAAGCCGATAGATTGGTTTGATCGGACTGACGGTATCCGCTGTCATCAGTCGGATTTTTCCCGTAAAATACAGTCTTGAATGTATTTGAACACCTCTTTTCAGACGGCCTGACCGTCTTATCACATTTGTAAAAACAATGATTAAAAAAATATTCTCATGGTTCGAGTCCCGCATCGACCCTTATCCAGAAGCCGCGCCGAAAACGCCAGAAAAAGGGTTGTGGCGGTTTATTTGGAGCAACATTGAAGGCGTGCGCAAATGGATTGCCGTGTTGGCCGTATTTACGGTCGGTGTCGGCATCATGGAAGCCTTGATGTTCCAATTTATGGGCAAGGTGGTCGACTGGCTCGGCACTTATACGCCGCAAACGCTTTTTGTTGAAAAAGGCCATGCTTTAATCGGCATGATGGCCATGGTGGCATTTTTTGCCGTTTGGACCTTTTTCGCGTCCAGTGTGCGCCTGCAAACCCTGCAAGGCGTGTTCCCCATGCGCCTGCGCTGGAATTTCCACCGCCTGATGCTGGGTCAAAGCCTGGGCTTTTATCAGGACGAATTTGCAGGACGCGTGTCCGCCAAAGTGATGCAAACCGCGCTGGCGCTGCGCGATGTCGTGATGACCGTCGCCGATATGGTTGTGTATGTGCTGGTGTACTTCATCACTTCCGGCGTGATTCTGTCCTCATTCGATGCCTGGCTTATCGTGCCGTTTATCTGCTGGATGATTGGATTCGCGATGATTATGCGCTTCC
>NZ_JBQCWY010000671.1:0-1662 GCF_051956955.1 Neisseria sp. P0021.S005
GGAAGCGCATAATCATCGCGAATCCAATCATCCAGCAGATAAACGGCACGATAAGCCAGGCATCGAATGAGGACAGAATCACGCCGGAAGTGATGAAGTACACCAGCACATACACAACCATATCGGCAACGGTCATCACGACATCGCGCAGCGCCAGCGCGGTCTGCATCACTTTGGCGGACACGCGGCCTGCAAATTCGTCCTGATAAAAGCCCAGGCTTTGACCCAGCATCAGGCGGTGGAAATTCCAGCGCAGGCGCATGGGGAACACGCCTTGCAGGGTTTGCAGGCGCACATTGGAAGCGAAAAAGGTCCAAACGGCAAAAAATGCCACCATGGCCATCATGCCGATTAATGCATGGCCTTTTTCGACAAACAGCGTTTGCGGCGTATAAGTGCCGAGCCAGTCGACTACCTTACCCATAAATTGGAACATCAAGGCTTCCATGATGCCGACGCCGACCGTAAACACGGCCAACACGGCAATCCATTTGCGCACGCCTTCAATGTTGCTCCAAATAAACCGCCACAACCCTTTTTCTGGCGTTTTCGGAGCGGCTTCGGGATAAGGGTCGATGCGGGACTCGAACCATGAGAATATTTTTTTAATCATTGTTTTTGCAAATGTGATAAGACGGTCAGGCCGTCTGAAAGAGGTGTTCAAATACATTCAAGACTGTATTTTACGGGAAAAATCCGACTGATGACAGCGTATACCGTCAGTCCGATCAAACCAATCTATCGGCTTAACCATCTAAAAATCCCTTTGATTGGCATAAAACAAAGGCCGTCTGAAACTTTTCAGACGGCCTTTGCTGGATTTAGGTTAACCCTAAAATCACTCTTTACGTTGACGGCCCAAATCGGCAGCGGCAGTAAACAAAACGTCGGTGGAAGAGTTCAACGCAGTTTCTGCAGAGTCTTGAATCACGCCGATGATGAAGCCGACAGCAACCACCTGCATGGCCACATCGTTATCGATACCGAACAGGCTGCACGCCAAAGGAATCAGCAGCAATGAGCCACCGGCCACACCGGATGCACCGCACGCGCTGACGGTGGCCACCAGGCTCAGCAGCAGGGCAGTGGCGAAGTCAACCGTAATGCCTTGCGTGTGCGCCGCAGCCATCGCCAAAACGGTAATGGTGATTGCCGCACCGGCCATATTGATGGTTGCACCCAATGGAATGGAGATAGAGTAAGTGTCTTCGTGCAGGCCCAGTTTTTTCGCCAATGCCATGTTCACAGGGATGTTGGCGGCGGAAGAACGGGTGAAGAAGGCATACACGCCGCTTTCGCGCAGGCAGGTAAACACCAGCGGGAAAGGATTGCTGCGGATTTGCGTCCACACAATAATCGGGTTGACCACCAAAGCGATAAACAGCATACAGCCGAGCAATACGGCCAACAGCTGCATATAGCCGGCAAGCGCTTCAAAACCGGTTTCCGCAATAGTAGAAGACACCAAGCCGAAAATACCCAGCGGCGCAAAACGGATAATCCACTTCACAACCGTCGAAACGGTATCGGCCAAGTCGGCCGCCACTTGGCGGGTCGTATCCGAACCGTGATGGCGCAAAGCCGCGCCCAATACCAAAGCCCAAGCCAAAATGCCGATATAGTTGGCATTGGCCAGCGCGTTAATCGGGTTGGCCACCAAAT
>NZ_JBQCWY010000672.1:0-1652 GCF_051956955.1 Neisseria sp. P0021.S005
TTGAGTATTTTTTACAAAAGACACCGGCCGTCTGAACATTTCAGACGGCCTCAATGTTTGGAGTTTCAGATATAATGGCGGCAATTTTGAAATTATTAAATGAAGGATAAGTGATGAACCGTTTGTATCCCCACCCGATTATCGCCCGTGAGGGCTGGCCGATTATCGGCGGCGGTTTGGCTTTGAGCCTGCTGGTGTCGATGTGTTGCGGCTGGTGGTCTTTGCCGTTTTGGGTGTTTACCGTATTTGCTTTGCAGTTTTTCCGCGACCCTGCGCGTGAGATTCCGCAAAATCCTGAAGCAGTGTTGAGTCCGGTTGACGGCCGTATCGTGGTGGTCGAGCGCGCACGCGATCCGTATCGTGATGTCGATGCTTTGAAAATCAGTATTTTTATGAACGTGTTCAACGTGCATTCGCAAAAATCGCCTGCTGATTGTACGGTAACGAAAGTGGTCTATAACAAAGGCAAATTCGTGAATGCGGATTTGGACAAAGCCAGCACGGAAAATGAACGTAATGCGGTGTTGGCGACTACGGCTTCTGGTCGTGAAATTACTTTTGTTCAAGTGGCCGGTTTGGTGGCGCGCCGTATTTTGTGCTACACCCAAGCAGGTGCGAAACTGTCTCGCGGCGAACGTTATGGCTTTATCCGCTTTGGCTCGCGCGTGGATATGTATCTGCCTGTCGATGCGCAGGCGCAAGTGGCGATTGGTGATAAAGTTACCGGCGTCAGCACTGTATTGGCGCGTTTGCCGCTGACTGCGCCGCAAACTGAATCTGAGCCTAAAGCCGCAGCTCAACAAGCTGCGCCAGCTCCACAAGCGACTCCGGCTGAAACAGTGGCAAGCCAATCTACCGAACAGCAGCAAATCGAAGCAGCAGCGGCTAAAATTCAAGCGGCTGTGCAAGATGTGTTGAAAGATTAATAGTCAGTTTTAAATGATTGGTTAAAACAAGAAAAAAGGTTTTCAGACGGCCGTCTGAAAACCTTTTTTGTTTGCCTATCCGATTTTAAAACTTCACATTTACGCCACCGGTAAAGCTGCGGCCCATTTGCGGCGTATCAGAGAGGAAGCTGCTGTGGGCGTAAACGGATTGGTTGAGCAGGTTGTCGGCTTTGACGTACCAATTCCACTCGCCATAGCGCGTATTGCGGCGGTAGTTTGCGCCGAGGTTGAGCATATGGTGTCCGGGTGTGCGTGTTTCGTAGCGGGCGAGTTTGTTTTGATTGAACACGCGGTAGTAGTCCAAATTGGCATCGATACGGTCGGTCAGCGAGGCTTTCAGGTGGAAGCCGAGGCGCGCAGCCGGAACGCGAGGGGCGTTTTGGTCGTCCTGTGCGATGAAAGGACGGTTACCGTAAGCATCTTCCCTGCCGGGTAGGGAAGGCAGGTTTTTCAGACGGCCTCGTACATAGTCGCCGGAAACGCCGATGCGGTAGCGCGGTGTCGGTTTGAAGTAGATTTCGCCTTCCGCGCCGTAGAAGTCGGCGCCGGATTGGTTGTAGCGCACGAGTTTCATTTCGCTGTCGTCTTCGATGGATTTGGGGCCGCGTCCGTCGTTTAAGGTTTGGGCGTAAATGTAGTTGCCGAAGCGGTTGCGGTAGAGCGCCAGATTGTATTGCCAGCGGTCGCCTTCGTAGCCCAGCGCGA
>NZ_JBQCWY010000673.1:0-1651 GCF_051956955.1 Neisseria sp. P0021.S005
ATTTGTAACCGGCAAAGCGTTTTTGTGAGTAAGCTTTGAACTCGTCAGAGTTGTAGGCTTCGGTTACATCTTTCAGCCATTGGCTGTCTTTGTCGGCAGTGCGGACGGCAGACCAGTTAACGTAGGCAAAGCTTGGCTCTTGGAACAGGGCTTCAGTCAGTTTCATGCCGCTGCTCATGGCGTAGTTGCCGTTAACGACGGCAAAGTCAACGTCGGCACGGCTGCGTGGCAGTTGGGCGGCTTCAAGCTCTACGATTTGGATGTTTTTTGGATTTTCGGCAATATCGTTTTTAGAAGCAGTCAGCGGATCAACGTCGGCTTTCAGTTTAATCCAGCCCAATTCGTTCAACATAACCAATGCACGGGCAAAGTTAGATGGGTCGTTAGGTGCAGAAACGCTGACGCCGTCTTTCACTTCGTCCAAAGATTTCAGTTTGCCAGGGTACAGGCCCAAAGGTGCAGTCGGTACTTGGAAGGCTTCAACGATGTCCAACTTGTGTTCTTTTTTGAAGTCGTCCAGATAAGGTTTGTGTTGGAAGATGTTAATGTCCAATTCGCCTTCAGCCAAAGCAAGGTTGGGGCGAACATAGTCGGTGAACTCGATCAGTTTGACTTTATAGCCTTTTTTCTCCAAAGCCGGTTGGATTTGGTCTTTTACCATATCGCCAAAGTCGCCGACGGTTGTACCGAAGACGATTTCTTTTTTCTCTGCGCCGTTGTCAGCAGAAGAAGCGGCAGAAGCAGCAGGCGCGCTGTCTTTTTGACCGCCGCAGGCAGCCAGTACGATGGCCAGCGCAGCGGCTGAAAGGGTTTTGAAGAATGTGTTGATTTGCATATTTTGCTCCTAATGGATGATAAAACGGTTTCAGACGGCCTCAAGCCGCCGCCGTCAAAAAAGAGGGATTGTAAATCTATTTTGGAAATATGAGGATGTTTTTTGTAAATTTATTTGGAATATATATCCTAATATGTTCTAAATAGATAACAGGCCGTCTGAAAAATAGTAATCTATTTCAGACGGCCTGGTTTGTTTAACGTTTATCCAGTTTGCGTGCCAATCTGTTGCCGATACCTTGAATCAGGATAACGAGTAAAACCAGGATGGCGACGATGAAGATGATGACTTCCATTTGATAGCGGTAGTAGCCGTAACGGATGGCAAGGTCGCCCAAGCCGCCGCCGCCAATCATACCTGCCGCCGCGCTGTACGACAGAAGGCCGATAGCCAGTACGGTAATGCTGGAAACCATACCTGCGCGTGCTTCATTCAAAAGCACTTTGCAGATGATGCTCATGGGGGAAGCGCCCATTGCGGAGGCCGCTTCAATCACGCCTCTGGGTACTTCGCGCAGGTTTTGCTCGACCAAACGAGCGAAGTAGAACAAGCCGGATACGCTCAATACCAATGAAGCGGCAACCGGGCCGATGGTCGTGCCGATGATGGCGCGTGTAACAGGAATCATGGCAATCATCAGGATGACGAAAGGAAACGCGCGCATCAGGTTGACCAGGTTGTCCAAAAATAAATTCAGCTGTTTGTTGTAGTGCAACTGATGGCTTGACGTCACAAACAGCAATACGCCCAAAATCGTACCGAAGATAACGGCGAAAGTAGTCGATAGGCCGACCATAATAAAGGTTTCGCCCAAGG
>NZ_JBQCWY010000674.1:0-1650 GCF_051956955.1 Neisseria sp. P0021.S005
GCTGAAGATGCGACGCTCGCCCTCCTCCTTTGCAAGGGCTGCTCGCTGCTGGTGAGGAACCGGCATTGCGCCTACGGTGAAATCGATTTGATCGTCAAAAACGGCGGGACGATTGTGTTTGTTTAAGTAAAATACCGCAAAAACCGAGGTTTCGGTGGTGCCGCATACAGCATCTCGCCGTCCAAATTATTGAAATTGCAACGAAGTGTAGAGTATTATCTGCAAAAGCACGGGTTGAACCATGCTCCCTGCCGCCTGGATGCGGTACTGATTGAAGGCGACGGCCAACCCGAATGGATTCAAAATATTACAGGTTAACCTCATGATAACATTACAAGAACGCGTTTCCGCACATTTTGCCGAGAGCATCCGCGCCAAGCAGGAAGCCGAAAAAGTACTGGTCGAGCCGACCGCACAGGCTGCCGAGCTGATGCTGCAATGCCTGATGAACGACGGCAAAATCCTGGCCTGCGGCAACGGCGGTTCGGCTGCCGACGCACAACACTTCGCCGCAGAAATGACCGGCCGTTTTGAAAAAGAACGCATGGAATTGGCCGCTGTCGCGCTGACGACAGACACTTCCGCCCTGACTGCCATCGGCAACGACTACGGTTTCGACCACGTATTCAGCAAACAAGTGCGCGCACTCGGACGTGCCGGCGACGTATTGGTCGGCATCTCCACCTCCGGCAACTCCGCAAACGTCATTGAAGCCATCAAAGTGGCACACGAACGCGACATGCACGTCATCGCCATGACCGGCCGCGACGGCGGAAAAATCGCCGCCATGCTCAAAGATACCGACGTTTTGCTCAACGTCCCTTATCCGCGTACTGCCCGCATTCAAGAAAACCATATTTTGCTGATTCACGCCATGTGCGACTGCATCGACTCCGTCCTGCTTGAAGGCATGTAACCCTTTCTTTTCAGACGGCCCATCCCTTAAAGGCCGTCTGAACACCCACCCGTCCATACCCAAGGAAAAGGATATGAAGAATATCAAACGCTACGCCCTCCCCGTTCTGACAGCGACCCTCTTGAGCCTGAGTCTGAGCGGCTGCGTCGGCGCACTGATCGGCGGTGCTGCCGTCGGCACCAAATCCGCCGTCGACCGCCGCACCACAGGCGCGCAAACCGACGACAACGTTATGGCACTGCGCGTCGAAACCACCGCACGCTCCTACCTGCGCCAAAACAACCAAGTTCAAGGCTACAAGCCCAAACTGAACGTTGTCGGCTACAACCGCCACCTGCTCCTGCTCGGCCAAGTGGCTACCGAAGGCGAAAAACAATTTGTTGAACGCATCGCCCGTTCCGAACAAGCCGCAGAAGGCGTGTACAACTACATCACCGTTGCCTCACAAGCGCGTTCGCTTGGCGACGTGACCAACGACACCTGGGGCACATCCAAAGTCCGCGCCGCCCTGTTGGGCCTCAGCCCGGCCACCCAAGCACGCGTCAAAATCGTAACTTACGGCAACGTGACCTATGTCATGGGTATCCTCACGCCCGACGAGCAAGCTCGCGTGACCCAAAAAGTCAGCACGACCGTCGGCGTACAAAAAGTCGTGACCCTCTATCAAAACTACGTTGCCAACTGATTCACAGGCAACCCGGGGCCGTCTGAATATTCAGACGGCCATTCCTCCA
>NZ_JBQCWY010000675.1:0-1649 GCF_051956955.1 Neisseria sp. P0021.S005
CCGTAAATATATCCGTTTTCGGCCGCATGAAAAATACAATATAGCAAATCTAAAAATTAATAGGTTTTTGAATATGTAGGGCATGACGGAGATGGCCGCGATATGCTTGTTATGTAGCTATTGAGTTCTTTTTTAAATGCGAATATTAATCTTTCTGTAAGAATATGCTTTTTAATGTTTTGCAAATGCAAAGATTGACGGTAATATATGGCTTCCATAAAAATGATTGGTAGGTATAACAGGCCGTCTGAAGCCTGAGCCTGTCTAATATATAGGAGAACTCATAATGTCCGGTCAAAAGCCATCTTCTGCCGAGAAAACTTTCTTCGGCCATCCTTTGCAATTATCCACCCTATTCCACATTGAGCTGTGGGAACGCTTTTCCTTCTACGGTATGCAGGGCATCCTGCTGATTTATCTATATTACGCCGCGAATCAAGGCGGTTTGGGTATGGATAAGGCTTTGGCCGGCGGTATCGTTGGCGCATACGGCGGCAGCGTTTACCTGTCCACCATTCTCGGCGCATGGTTGGCCGACCGCATTTGGGGCGCGGAACGTACCCTGTTTATCGCCGGTATCGTCGTGATGACCGGCCATATTTTATTGGCGATTGTGCCGGGCTTAATGGGATTGCTGTTGGGCTTGGTGTTTATCGCGCTGGGCAGCGGCGGCGTGAAATCGTCTGCCGGTTCGATGGTCGGCTCTTTGTATGAACGGGACGACCTGCGCGAATTACGCGATGCCGGTTTCTCCATTTTCTATATTTCCATCAATATCGGCGGTTTCTTAGGCCCTTTGTTGACCGGTATTTTGCAAGACAGAATGGGTTTCCATTACGGTTTCGGCGCAGCGGCCGTCGGTATGGCATTTGGCCTGCTGTGGTATTCGCGCGGCCGTAAAAACCTGCCGCATACTCCGGCTCCGAATCCGTTGCGTCCTGAAAAGATACAGACTGCAATAGCTGTCGGCGTGTTGCTGGTTTTGGTGTTGGGCAGCGTGATTGCTTCCGGCGTGCTCAATCTTGAGAACTTTTCACGCTGGCTTTTGGGCGTGGTCATTATCACCGTTATCGCTTATTTTGCACGCTTGCTGGGCAGCAGCCAAGTTGAGGCAGCCAATAAACGTTACATCATGGCCTATATTCCGCTGTTTTTGACTATTTGTATGTTCTGGGCGGTTTGGTTTCAGGTGTACACCGTTGCAACGGTTTATTTTGACGAAACGGTTGACCGTACTTTCTTCGGCTTTACCGTGCCTGTTTCATGGAAAGATTCGATACAGGCCATGTGGGTGGTTCTCTTTTCCGGCGTGATGGCCACGGTGTGGACGAAAATGGGCAAACGCCAACCTAAAACGCCGTTGAAGTTTGCACTGGCCATGTTGGTAACCGGCGTCTCTTATTTGAGTTTTATTCCGTATATTTCATCTGGAACCCCGATGCCGATTATCGTGTTTATGCTGGTGTTGCTGGCGATTACGATAGGCGAGCTGATGCTGTCGCCGATTTCGCTGTCGTTTTCCACCAAAATCGCACCGAGCATGTTCAAAACACAAATGGTTGCTTTGAATTTCTTGGCATTGTCCATCGGCTTTACCTTGGGCGGAGTGTTGTTTAAAGACTACTACAATGCTCAGTCGCCATTGGATT
>NZ_JBQCWY010000676.1:0-1645 GCF_051956955.1 Neisseria sp. P0021.S005
AGTTGTTGTGCAGGCTGATATGTTGGCGCAAAAGCTCGTCAACGCTTTCTTGAGCTTGCGGCGCATATTGCAATAGAAGCGGGAAGAAATTTTCTTCTTCGTCTTCATGGTGCAACGGCGCGGCAACGTTAAAATACTGGGCAATTTGACGGATGGTTTGCAAAACAACCTGATTGCAGCCGTTTTCGGCGATATAGTCCGACAACATGGCAACCTGATTGCAGAAACGGCGCACTTTGCCGTGGCAGGCGTACAGCATTTCAATGGGTTCGGCAAAAGTAACACTTTTGGTTTCAAACGGATTCATAGGATTTATTCTTAAATTAATGTTTCCAGATTATAACAAAACAGCCTGCGCAAGGCAGGCTGTCTGTTTTCGAGCTTTAGGCGGATTAGTCAACCAAAGTAACTTTACCGTTCATCAAAGCGCCGTGACCTGGGAAGGTACAAGCGAATTTGTATTCGCCGTCAGCCAGTTTGGCAGGATCCAGAGTCAAAGAAGATTCTTCACCGCCACCGATCAGTTTGGTGTGGGCAACAACGCGTGCGTCGTCAGGTTTAACGTAGTCAGTGTCAGCTGCGCCAACGCCATCTTTGAAAATACCGTCCATGTCTTCAGTTTTACCGATTACAATGTTGTGACCCATGCTGGCTTTAGGTTGGGTACCGGTGTGTTTCAGGGTGATGGTGAATTCTTTACAAGCTTTGCTTACTTGGATTTCTTTAGTGTTGAACTGCATAGCGTCGTTGGCTTCAACAGTAGTCGCGCAGTTGCCGGCAGCAGGAGCAGCGGCAGCGTCGGCTGGAGCGGCTTCAGAAGCAGGAGCTGCATCAGCAGGTGCAGTAGTTTCTGCAGGGGCAGCTTCGGAAGCAGCAGGGGCTTCAGCAGGTTTTGCAGCTTCTTGAGAGCATGCAGCCAAGCCGATAACGGCAGCGGAAATCAGAGCCAGATAAGCTTTCATTGATGTATCTCCTAATGATGAGAGTTTTGTTAAGTTCTATTAATAGCACCACACGAATATATTAATAAAAGGCAAACGCCAAACTAAAATTTATCCGCATAGCGTGATGTGAAATTCAGGCGTTATTTTGCTACAAACTTCACACGAAATCAAAGTTTCAAGCCAAGTTTACATCAGTTTACCTAAAAGAAAACAGATACTTTCTAGGTCGTATTTCTTTAGTATTAGATGCTATCATCCGAATGAAATAAGTTTTAACATTTATTAACAATAATCTCATCTGACATAATTTTAACGGCTGTGCTTGCGTACCAATTCTGCCAATGCCGCCGCCAATTCGGGATGTTTGCCTTCCAATTTGGCTGCCGCCTCGTCAAAACTGTCTAAAGCTGCCTCGCTCAATCGCAAACTATTGGTTTTCGGCTGAGTCGGAGGCTTGGGGACTACCCTGACCACCACTTCCCTTACCCCTGCATGCAATGCTTGCAACTTGGGCAACATGGCAGGCAGGATCATTTTCAAACGCGAAGCAGCCATATTATTGGCGGCAAGCAAAACCAATCTTCCGTCTTCTACGCAGGCCGTCTGAAAATGCGGATGCAGGTTGGCCGGCAAAACCGTTTTGATTTTTGCATCCAATTTCCGCCATTGTTGCGATTGTTGCAACAAGCCCGCCAATAAAT
>NZ_JBQCWY010000677.1:0-1644 GCF_051956955.1 Neisseria sp. P0021.S005
TTACAAGAGTTAATGTTGCTTCAAATAATAAGTTACCTAACATATCTTTTCGATATAAAGGCAAAATATGTTTTTGAAAATAAAATCTTAACTTTTCTCCACAATCTTCTCTTTTTAAATCAATATTCATGATAATTTCCTATAACTTAATAATGATATAACTTATTCACTACCAAACAACAATTCTTCCTTAATTACCCGAATTCTATCCCGTAACACAGCCGCTTCTTCAAACTGCAAATCCTTGGCCACCTGCTGCATAGCTTTTTTCCAATTTCGCAATTTATTCCAAGGCATCTTCTTCATTGTGAATTTCGCCGACTTTAACCTTGTTTTTACCTTTCAGACGGCCTTTAATATTTCCAATCAACCCAACGTTACCATCTCAATCTGCTCCATACTTCTACCCAAGAAGCGTTCGCCGATGGTGCGGAAACGCAGGGGGATGTCGCTGACGTAGAAGCGGTAATCCGGATTGTCGTTTTCTGTATTCAGCAAACCTGCTTGTGCCAAGGCTTTGGCGGTGGCTTCGGCGGTAGTGATGGCGGAATCGACCAAGGTAACGTTTTGTGCTTCGTGGCCGATAAGCGGTTTGAGCAGTGGGAAGTGGGTACAACCCAACACCAGCGTGTCGATGTCGTCGGCCAAAAGCGGCTTCAGGTATTCGCGCACGGTCAGACGGGTGACTTCGTGATCGAGCCAGCCTTCTTCCACCAATGGCACAAGCAGGGGTGCGGCTTGCGTGCGCACCAGCGTGTCGTTGTTTTTTGAATGGATAGCTCGCGCGTAGGCATTGCTGTTGACGGTGGTGTTGGTCGCGATAATGCCGATTCGGTTGTTTTTGGTGGTTTGCAAAGCGGCTTCTGCACCTGCGGAGATGACGTCCAATACGGGCATATTGCCTGCTTTTTGACGGATTTTCTGTCCGGCAACCGCGGCAATGGTGTTACACGCAATGACGAGTGCTTTGACATCGTTTTCCAGCAGGAAATCGACAATCTGCATGGCGAAGGTTTCGATGGTAGCGCGGGATTTGGTGCCGTAGGGAACGCGTGCGGTATCGCCGAAATAGATGATGTTTTCCATCGGCAGGCGTTCCATCAGGGCGCGGACGTTGGTCAAGCCGCCGACGCCGGAATCGAATACGCCGATGGGGCGTTGTTTGCTGGTACTCATGGTTAATTTCTTCAATATAGTGTTGAGGCCGTCTGAAACCGTTTTTCAGACGGCCCGAAGGTTAAACATATTCTTTTTTATCGTTTTCCATCCAAGCCTGATGCGAGCAAACCCACAACAGCACGATACCGCATACGGTCGAACTCAACATCATACCGGCCATCACCAAGGCGGAACCATTATGTAGCCAAGTCGTTGCCATGCCGACCGATGCGCCGATAAGGGATTGGAACACGCCTAAAACGGCATTTGCGCTGCCGCCCTCTGCGCTGAAATAGCTCATAAAGCAGGCTTGAGTGTTCGCTCCGACCAAGCCTTGCGTACCAACTGAAAACATCACGCATGGCACTAAAGCCCACAAAGGCGGCAAAGACAGCGACAACACCAAAACCGTCATCAGCAGATTGGCGGAAAATTGGACGATAATGCCCCATTTGAGGATGTTTTGCGGATGCGTACCGGTTTTCA